>CAZMNG010000110.1:0-8724 GCA_964567505.1 uncultured Chthoniobacterales bacterium | reverse complement strand
TTTTCCCTTTAACCCGAATCGCACGAGGATAAGGAGCGTTTGGGATGCAGCGACCGGGTCGCCGGGGCTGAGCCGGCTCCAGGGCCTCGGCTCAGGGCGCAGGGTCGCCTCTGCACATTCGCCATTTCGCCGACACCGCATCCCCTCCGGCTCTTCAAACTTGCGAAAAGTCGCGTTCACACGATGTTTTCGTTCCTTTTTTAAATCAATTCGCGCGATGAGAATGATGCAGGCGCTCGTTAAAAGAGAGCGAGGACCGGGTCTTTGGCTGGAGGAAATCCCTGTGCCGGTGGTGGGTGAGTTTGACGTTTTAATCCGCATCCTGAGCTCTTCAATCTGCGGCACAGATGTTCACATCTACGAATGGGATGCGTGGGCGCAGGGCACCGTCCCTGTGCCGATGCAGATTGGTCACGAGTTTGTCGGAGTCATCGAATCGGTTGGAAGTCATGTAATAGATTTTCATGCCGGCATGATCGTTACCGGCGAGGGCCACATTGTGTGCGGACGATGCCGGAACTGTCTCGCCGGACGCCGGCATCTTTGTAATAGAACCAGCGGAGTTGGAGTCAATCGTCCAGGCGCATTTGCCCAGTATTTATCGATTCCGCAAACAAATGTCTGGGTCGCTGATCCCAAGATCCCTCTCGATGTTCTCTCCTGTTTCGATCCGCTTGGCAACGCCGTCCACACGGCTCTTTCGTTTGACGTTCTCGGGGAAGATGTGCTTATCACCGGTGCAGGCCCAATCGGAATCATGGCGGCAGCGATTGCCCGGCACGCCGGCGCCCGCTTTGTGGTGATTACCGATGTCAATCCTTACCGGCTTGCGCTTGCGGAGAGGATGGGTGTCACCCGCGCGGTCAATGTGAAGGAGGTTTCTTTGCCGGAGGTGATGGACGATCTCGGGATGAAGGAAGGCTTTGACGTCGGCCTGGAAATGTCGGGCAACGGTAACGCGCTCAACAGCATGCTGGCCGCAATGTGTCACGGGGGCAAGATAGCGGTTCTAGGCATCCAGTCGAAGGATACTCCGATCGACTGGGACCTGGTGGTCTTCAACGGTCTGACGATCAAAGGGATTTACGGACGAGAGATGTATGAAACGTGGTACAAAATGACGACGATGATTCAGTCCGGTCTCGACATCTCACCGGTCATCACGCATCGCCTGGCATACCAGGATTTTGAGGATGGTTTCCAACTCATGAGAAACGGCCAGGCAGGCAAAATCGTTCTTCACTGGAGCGGATTGTGAAAAGAAGTTGTCAGTTGCCGGTGTCAATTGCCAGTGGCAGAGCTGTCTATTGAAGAGATCCGGTTTAAAACTGAGTCATGCGGGGCCACACTGTTTCATGCTCGCCGATATCTTTGATCTCACCTTCCGCAACTGACAACTGACAACTGACACTGGGAACTGATAATTTCCTCCATGCTCGGCCCATTCCAGGAACATCTTGCAGAACAGCTAAATGAGATTCGGCAACAAGGTCTGTATAAAACCGAACGACCTATCAGCACTCCCCAGCGCGTTCACATAAGGACCGCGGACGGCAAAGAAGTCCTCAACTTCTGCGCAAACAACTATTTGGGATTGGCGGATCACCCGGAGGTGATCGAAGCGGCGAAAGAGGCCCTGGACAGATGGGGGTTTGGACTGGCATCGGTGCGTTTCATTTGCGGCACCCAGGAGATTCATAAGGAACTCGAAGCGGCTCTCACCGCATTTCATCAGACCGGGAGCACGATTTTATATGGTAGCTGCTTCGATGCGAACGGTGGTCTGTTCGAAACGATCTTGTCGAGTGAAGACGCCGTGATTAGCGATGAGTTGAATCATGCCTCCATTATCGACGGCACCCGTCTCTGCAAGGCAACGCGTTATCGGTATCGCCACAACGACATGAACGAGCTTGAAAGCAGGCTCAAAGATGCTCAAACGAGCCGGTACAGGCTTATCGCGACCGACGGCGTCTTCTCGATGGACGGCACGATCGCGAGCCTGAAGGACATATGTGGTCTTGCGGAAAAGTATTCTGCTCTGGTCATGGTTGACGAGTGTCATGCCGCGGGGTTCATCGGCAAAACAGGGCGCGGAACTCCCGAATACCACGGTGTCGTGGATCGGGTCGATGTTATCACCGGAACCCTCGGCAAGGCGTTGGGCGGTGGAAGCGGCGGTTACATCACGGGCCGGCGCGAAATCGTTGATCTCCTTCGTCAGCGTTCGCGACCGTATCTTTTCTCAAATAGCCTGACCCCCTGTGCGGTCGCCGCATCCATCAAGGCGCTGGAGATCGTTTCTCGCTCCACGGAGCTTCGCGATACGCTGGAACAAAATACACGCTTCTTCCGAAGCGGGCTTACGGCGAATGGCCTGGCAATTCGGCCCGGAACACATCCGATCGTGCCTGTCATGATCGGAGACGCGGCGCTTTCGCAAACGGTGGCTGATCGCCTTCTGACTCTGGGACTCTACGTGATCGGGTTCTTTTTCCCGGTTGTTCCGCACGGTCGCGCGCGCATCCGGACGCAGGTGTCCGCGGCCCACTCAAAAGAGGATTTGCAGTTTGCTATCGAACAATTCGCCAAGGTCCGGGACGAGTATGAGCTCAATTACGGCTCGCTTTAGTTCCAGTCCCCGAAAAGTCGAATTCTCTCAAGTCTGCGACGACTTTGTCGATGAATCAAGGTGGAGGTACGCACATTGTTCGGCGTTCCGACGGCGCAGATGAGCCACTTTGGAATAGAAAACATTGTGTTAAAGTAGACCGCGCGTGGTTGCTTTCGAAATGTGGATTCGCAGAATAAAGATTTTCATCAATCCAGTATGGCGCCACCTGGCAGCCGCATCTCCTATTCGTTCGGCATCGCGCTAGCGCTCATCGCAATCTGTTCAATCTATCTTCCGCATTGGAAGCACTACGTTCAGGGCGTTCACATTACCGGGGCAATGCCGCCCTATTTGACACCTTGGACCGTCGTGTTTGTAGCCCTGCTTAGCCTGGCTCTGGCTCTTTTATCAGCCCCGCTGACACGACCGAGCCCAAGTGTGGTAGTGATCTCAAAGGTGCTTTGCGCTCTGGTCATCTGCAGCGGCGTTGTGTTCCTGCTCGAGTACGCCACCGGTATCCGGTTTCCGGACCTGGACACCTTCTTCCTGCTCGATGCAACCGGTAGGCAGATTTCTCCTTATGCGGCGCGACCCACGCCAAACAGTGCGGTGACAAGCCTGTTTTTTTCCTCCGCGCTCCTTTTTTACCGGAGCGATTCAGTTTGGCGTAAGCGCCTTTACCAAATGCTCGTCGCGGCTGCGTTCGTGTTGCCGGCAATCGCGGCGGTTCGGTACTTGGGTTCCCTGTTCGTCGCTCGTCATGCAATGGAGTCGCCACGGGCCGGATTATGGCCGCCTGCCATTGCCCTCTATTTCTTGCTCGGATCTGGAATTCTTGGACTCTCATTCAGGACCCGATTTCAAAAAGTCCTAGAGACCGACTTGCGCGGTAGTCCGGCACAGCCGATCTGACTGCTTACGAGTCCGTTTATGAAAGTTTACGAAATTCAGACATTTGGCGGGTCCGGCGGCCTGCGAACCGTTGACCGTCCTCTGCCGGAAGTGACCGATCGTGAGGTCCTGGTTCGAGTCAAAGCGGTCTCACTCAATTATCGTGACCTTATCGTGCTCCGGGGACAATATGATCGAAATCCGATTCCTGGACGCGTCCCTTTGTCGGATGGAGCGGGGGAGGTTGTTGCGGTCGGCTCGGCCGTGAGCCGGTTTAAGGTCGGCGATCGAGTTGCCGGCTGCTTTTTCCAGGGGTGGACCTCCGGGCGATTCAAACCGGAGATGCATCGGACGGCGTTGGGGGGACCGATCGACGGCGTTCTGGCCGAACACGTGAAGTTTGGCGAAGCAGGACTGGTGCACCTGCCTCGAGATTATTCGTTCGAAGAAGGAGCGACGCTGCCTTGCGCGGCTGTGACCGCCTGGCAATCGCTGATCGTCCGGGGCGGCCTGATTCCAGGCGAGACCGTGCTGCTTCTCGGGACCGGCGGGGTTTCAATATTTGGCCTGCAGATTGCCAAGTCGGCCGGAGCCAAAGTGATTATTACGTCAAGTAGCGACGAAAAACTCGATCGCGCACGCAAGCTCGGTGCAGACGCAGTCATCAACTACAGGACCACTCCCGACTGGGGTAAGGCGGCCGCCGCGCTCGCGGGAGACGAAGGGGTTGACCACGTGATCGAAGTGGGCGGTGCCGGAACGTTTCTACAGTCGGTACGCGCCTGCCGGTCGGGTGCAAAGATCGGTTTAATTGGCATTCTTTCAGGGCGTGAAGCCGAAACTGCGATTTTCCCGATTGTCAGCAAAAGCGCCACGGTATTCGGGATCTACGTCGGCAGCCGGGAAATGTTCGAGGCAATGAACCGGGCGCTTGAAGTAAACAATATCCGGCCTGTCATCGACAAGGTCTTTCCGTTTGAATCCGTGCCCGCAGCGTTCGATTACCTGGCGGCGGGGTCTCATTTCGGCAAGATCGTGATTCGTGTCGGCGATTGATGAGGAACTTCCGTCTATTTGACGCTCGACTACGCGCGAGTTATTGTCCGGACTTCTTGAGCGCCAACGTAGCTTAGAGGTAGAGCAGCCGATTCGTAATCGGCAGGTCATGGGTTCGACTCCCATCGTTGGCTTTCCAAGCTAAATCAAAGCTTGCAAAGGACTTAGCGCAATCTCCATAACATCTCCTCTGCTGTGTTGTTCTGCACGTGTCACACTAAAGTCACGCTAAAATTTCGAGATCGTGAGAACAGGGCGGCCGGCGCCTTGAAAAGATCGTAAAAGCATTATACTGTTTCACTGGAATTGACCCCTGCTCGAACCGGCTCCGTATGGAGCGCTTTCCCGGAAGGGATAGAGCGGGGGTTTTTATTTTGGCCACAGTTGGCATTTCATTTCGCGATGAGCGACGAGCCGCCGAAATTCCCGCGAATCTTTCTTACCAGTGTAGGAGCGCGCGACCGCACCACAAATCATGTCGGCGAGTTGAAGTAGGTTGTTGCTCTTCGAATCTTGGATTTTGATCTTTGAAATTTTCTTTTCCCCGGACTTGTCGGCAGCCCGCCGGCGCAGATAGGCTTGAAATTGGCGCCTGAATTGCCTGCTCCCACTGCCGTCGATCACGACAGTTGCGCTGTCGAGGTAGGCCTTCGCATCCTCAAATACGATTCCGACCGTCCACTTGTAGAACGAGTCAGGATATGCAAACCCAGGACCAGTAAGATTTCTCTTGTTCACGATCATCGACATATAGAAGAACTCATATGGGGCCACCGCTCGGAGGAATGCTTCGCGAAAGCCAGTTTTGATTCGAGAGAAATGAAATTCAAAGTGCTCGGGCAAGCCCAGCTCTTTTCGCAACAGGGCAATTCTGCAATCGACGGCGTTCGCCACGTCGTTGTCCTCGAACCAGACGAGGGTGACCACGAAATACGGCGAAGACGCCGATTTCATACCGGGGTCGCCTGATTCATCGATAAAAACGAGCATTTTGCAGGAGTCCCTCGCTCTTGTCCGGACTTAGGAAGCTAATTGGCAAGCTGGGCCCCATTTGCCGCAAGCTTCTTCAACGCCAGGTGGTGGATGAGAGAAATGAGCGGCTGCACGTCGACGTCCGGCTCGTATTTCATACCGTGCTTTTCGGCTAATTTGAAATGCGCAGCCTGATGGAGTGCCAATAGTTCTTCGACCTGTTTCGGAGTCCGTGTAGTCCGCCTGGAATTTGGCTGATCCTGTTCGTCCAGATATTCGCGAAGCTTCGCTCGGTCTTTTTTTGGAAGAGCTTCGCAAACCACATCTTTTTCGGCGGACTGCAATTGATCGTTCCGCTTACTCCACATGTCGCGATAGGCGCTCATGCTCTGAGAGCCCGATGGCAACTGTGAACTGGTCCGCGAAAGGTGCAGCACATTCGGGTTAAACTGATGAAGCGTCTTTTCGTCGGGCTCGAATTCGGTCCAGCTGCCAAAGAGTAGTCCCCAAAATGGCTCTTCGGCTCCGAGGTCGTGGACTGCCCGCATGATCCATTCTCGGAACATAATTCCGAACTCGGTTGATCGATCTATGCGCCCCCGTCGCGCTTTGGACTGCTTTGTTGCCTCAGTCGCGGCTTTGAGAAAGAACCGCATATCCTGGGCCTCCTTTTCTGAGAGGGGCGTCGACGGCGGCCGCGTGGCCGGTGTAACCGGCGAATTGTTCCAATCCAGAAGCGGCGTTTGATTCAGTAACAGGCTTCCGAAACTGACTCCTGTAGCTGAAGCGATTCTTTGTGCCATTTCGCGGTTGAGACTGTATTTACCTCGCTCAAGTGCCGTGATGCTATCCAACGGGAATCCGTACTTCTCGCAAAACCTCTTGCGAGTCATGGCAGTTTCCGGAGGCGATAGAGCTTGCCGGAGGCGAGTTATCGGATTGTTCGGGTCTTTCGCGGTCCTGGGCACGCGAAAAGGTATAACACCCTTTTAACTCACAGGCAACCGAAGGCACTTGTTGGCAAGCGCACGAAAAGGTATAATATACCTCTTCATGAGCACAATCTTAGTACGTGAGCCCGAGATGGGGAAACAGCTCAGCGTACCGACCCGAACCCTGAGGAAGTGGCGTCAAGATCGAATAATCCCCTACCTGAAGGTCGGCGCGGTGGTCCTGTACGATCCGGTCATGGTTAGGGCAGCGCTTGATAGCTTCGCGCGCAACACGAAGGGGGTGCGCAAATGACCCGCGGCTCGCTCCCAAAAAAAGAGCGGCCCGGTGTCCAGCCGAGCCGCAATAACAGAGCTATCGGTGAGCTGACACTATACCCCCGGGGGCTCGGCGTCAAGACAGATCCCCGCGGTCAGCAGCTCCAGCAGATCATCGCCGACGGGGGCGATGCAGCAGAGGTAGCCGCGCACGATCTGGCGCTCGAGTATGGCGAGAGGGAGGATCCCGTATGCTAGGGTATGCGAGCGTCTCATTGCTCGGCACCGTAGCTGCCGCGGTCGAGCCTTGCGTCTCTAATGCGGGCAATAAGTTCGGTTGCTTGTTAATAGAGGTTAAAACCAGGCGCAAAGGCACAGACGGCGAGTACCACGAAAACACCGAATTGATAAGCACAACGGTCTTTGGCAACGGTGTATCGGTGGCGGAAAAATATTTACGGCCCGGAGACCCTGTTGGACTGACATGCCGCTTGACCGGCTCGGCCTCAAAGGCATCTGACGGGAAGGTGCGCCATTTTACTAACGTTATTGTTGAGCAAATTCATTTAATTCCCTGCGGACGCAACGGGAACTAACTAACAAGCAGAGCCAATTAGAGGGCGAAAATGTCAGAGCTAACAATCCCAGCCGGCTTTAACGATTGGCCGCGCCAAGACCAGATCCAACATTACTTAGCGGCGGCTTGGCGCCTGCAGCCTGTCTACGGGCCGAAGGCTCAAGGCGTGGATTCGCCGGGCAAGCGGCCACGACTAACACTAGAGCAACGGTTGGCGCTTACAAACGAGGATCTGCGCAAGTGGTTCAATAATGGAACGACGGACAACCTGGGGCAGATACCCGATAAGCCGCACGTAGTGGTTGACCTGGACGATAAGAGTGCTGGCAGGTCGCTGGAAGCCTTTTTCGTTATCTACCCCGAACTGGGTAACCTCCCGAGAGTAAGGACGAACCGCGGGGCTCACTTGCACATCTTTTGCCCGGATGTGCCGAGCGGTGTGAAGAAATGCGTCTCGGAGAATCTGTTGCCGGGGCTAAATGCTGAGTTCTTTGCCGATCCGGCAGGAAACGTCGTTCTTCCTCCGAGCGTTCATCCGAGCGGATTCATCTACCGATGGGAAGGAGAAGGAGTGATTCCAGTTATCTCTTGGGTGAAGCTGGTCGAGATTTTCAAATTCGCGGAGCGGCCAGCAGAGCGTCCTCAAGGGTCGGGTGCGTGGAAGCGCGCCTATCAAGGGGACCTCCGGACGCTGGACCTGGTCGCTCTCTGCAGGCACCTGGGTATTTATGGCGAGTTGCTTAATGCCGACGAGGATAAACACTCCGTTCGTTGCCCTTGGGCTGCCGAGCATACTGGCGGCGGAGCGGACTGGTACCCGACCGACTCAAGCACGGTAATCTTTACCCTACCGGACAAGTTGCCAAGCTTTCGCTGTCTGCACGCTCACTGCCAGGATCGCGCACTACGCGATCTGCTTGGTTCGGTGAAAGACAACCGGACCGTCGATCGGTTTTGCCGAAGCGCATATGACTCGCTTGGGAAGAAGAAAGGGGTTTTCGAAGACGGGGAGGAGGAAACGCGCTGTCCATATCCTCCGGTTGACTGGAGCGAAATCTCAAAGACCGCTGGATCCGGCGGCCCGGAATTCGTCCACCAAGCGATTTATCCTGAGGACTCGATCCTCGCCGAATACATGGAGGCCGGCCGCAGCATCACGGAGGGAGCGGATTGCTACCTCCTGGGCGCTATCTTGCCCGTGGTAGGTGCGCTGCTAAAACGGCGGCTCTACATATCGTTTGGCGCCGGTCCAAAGTACCCGAATATCTTCTCTATACTGGTCGGTCGTCCGGGTGATCGGAAGAGCTCCACGATCGGGTTGGCGGCACGGATCGCTCGCCGGATTCTTCCGCTCGAAGCCTTCTTGCCAATGAACGTGAGCCCTGAAGGGTTGTTCGAGCAGTATT
>CAZMNG010000109.1:0-8739 GCA_964567505.1 uncultured Chthoniobacterales bacterium | reverse complement strand
CGGCACCTGCAGATCAATCAGGAGACGCTCGACCGCCGGGACCAATCCGCCGAAGGCCCGCGCACCAGTTGGATTGAGGCCGAGCCGGTGTGGGCCTCGCCGCGTCTTCGCGCGAACGGCCGGGTGGCCGGGCGCAGCGCGGCCGCGGCAGTATTGGATCGAAGCCGGGAAAAGCTCGAACTCGCGCGCCTCGCCGCGGACGAGGCGGCGCAGATTGCGCGTGCTCAGCGGCAATTGGCCCGGGATCGGTCTGTGCGTCTCTCGGATTTCGGCGAGTTGGAGCCGGCTGCGTTCCACCTTTTGCTTGACCTGCTCGGCGAAGTCATGGCGATTCGCACCGATCCATTTGAGCCGATCGAGGCTACTTCAACGGACGGGGCTTTGCTAATCCGGCTCGGGCCTGCGGACGAGGATGGGCGATTGGCGGAGCTTGTAACCTCGGACGGCGTTTTGCGGGGGCCGGATTGCGAAGTAACGATCTCGTATGCCTATGAGGCGGCGGCGACGATCGGAGTCGGAGAGGCCGTACCGGAGCTGTGAAATGTCAGAAGGATTGCGCGCCACGACCAATCGGCTGTTTCCTTCCCCGGAAAACGTCTCGCGGCGGCGCCGGGACCGCCTCACAGCGCTGGGGGCAACGATCACTCAGCAGGAGCGCGCTGAGCGGCAGCGGGCTGTTCAAGCCCTGCTAAGCCGGCCCCTGCTCTCCCCGGAAGGCGTCACAGCGGAGGCTTTCGCCCTGGTGCAGAAGCACAGGGAGTGGCTGCGTCCATGGTTCGCGCATCATGCAGGGTGGCAGCTCATGATCGATTCGGAGGCGGCGCGACTGGTAAAACGTCCGGCTCGCCTCGACGATGTCTCCCGACCTTGTCGAGAGCCCAATTCCGGTGTTCCGCTGAGCCGTCGAGCGTATGTAATTCTCTGCCTGGCCCTGGCTTCGCTGGTGCGAGCGGATCGCCAGACGACGCTGGTCCGCTTGCGGGACGCGGTCGTCGGGCTGTTAAGCGCCGAGCCGCGGTTGGAGGCGGCGGGTGTGCGGGTCGAACTCGATCATCAGGAGTCGCGCCGCGACTTCGTCCATGCGCTGCGGTTGTTGCTGGCGTGGGGAGTCATTAAACGAGTGCAAGGCGAAGAAGAGCGTTTTATCAGGGACGCGGAGACGGACGCACTCTACAACGTGAATCGGCCGGTGCTTGCCCGGCTGCTCGCGGCGAACCGCCCGCCTTCACTGGTCGAGGCGCAGGATTTTGCGGACCGGCTTCGCGCCTTGGCCGAGGACGACATCATGGCTCATTCCGAAGAGGCTCGGTTCCGCCGGTTGCGGGTGCGTCTCTTCCGTCAATTACTCGACGATCCGGTCCTTTACTACGACGAACTCACAGACGGCGAACGCGAATACCTGGA
The DNA here is from genome assembly GCA_964567505.1 of uncultured Chthoniobacterales bacterium. Classification (GTDB taxonomy): domain Bacteria; phylum Verrucomicrobiota; class Verrucomicrobiia; order Chthoniobacterales; family JAFAMB01; genus JAFAMB01. The sequence continues at coordinate 7,335 of CAZMNG010000109.1, read as the reverse complement.
CCGCCAGCGCGGGTCTATTCTTCCGGAGATCGAGACTGCGACCGGGCTCGTCCGCGAAGTCAGGGCGGAGGGCATTGCGATGGCGGACCTGACCGGAAGCCTCAGCGACTACGGGCTGCCGGAGGAGGGCACCGAAGGCCATCTAACGCTTCTGGTGGCGACGTTTCTTGCCGGTCGCTTGCGCGACTCGGCCGGGGGCGGGATTACGTTTGATGCGCTTGTCGCGCGCACGCAGGATTTTATCTTGGAACATCATAAACACTGGCGTAAGGACGTCCGCGAACCGGGCCAGGATCGTTTCCTGACGCACGGCGTCGTGGAGCGGCTTTGCGCTCTGGGGCTTGCCCGTCGGAAAGAAGATCTGATTTTTCCGCTCCCGGCGATCGGGCGATACGCGCTGCGCCTGGAGGGAGCGGAGGATTTCGCCGAAAATTTCCGAATGCAATGAACGGCGAGCTTTTCGAGACAGGTTCACAGAACGGTTCATCACCTAGAACGTTGCCGCGCCCGACTCGTGAGCGGTGGCAACCGCTGCGGAGCGGGATCCTGAATATATTCAAGTACGACGCGGAGGAATTCTGGTTCGAAGAGGGGCGTCTTCTGTTGCGGGGAAATAATGGCGCCGGCAAGTCGCGGATTCTTGCGCTTCAGCTCCCTTTCCTCCTCGACGCCGACTTAAGCGCGCATCGCGTCGAGCCGGATGGCGATCCGGCTAAGAGGATGGATTGGAACCTTCTGATGAACCGGCATGAGCAACGGCTCGGCTATACCTGGATCGAGTTTGGCCGGCGCGATCCCGGGGGTACCGATCACTATTTGACACTGGGCTGTGGCATGCACGCCCGGAAAGGCATCGGTATCCCGCCTAATGCGCGATGGTTCTTCATGACGCGGCGGCGGGTCGGTGAGAGTTTTTGGTTGGTTGCTGAGAATCGTGTTCCGCTCAGCCGCGAACGGCTCGAGGCGGCACTCGGGACCGAAGGGATCGTCTATCGCAGCGCGCGGGACTACCGGATTGCGGTCGATAAGGCGCTGTTCGGCCTCGGCGCTCGATACGGGACGCTAATCGAATTGCTGCTGCAGCTTCGGAAGCCCCAGATTATGCGCGATTTCAAGGCGGACGATCTTTCCCGTTTGCTCAGCGATGCGCTGCCGGCGCTGTCGCCTCGGCTGATTGAAAACGTCTCGGTTTCTTTCCGAAGTCTGGAGAGCGATCGGCAGCAGCTGGCCGATCTGGTCGAGGCGCGACGGAGCGTGGAAATCTTTCTGAGCAGCTATCAGCAGTACGTCCGGATCGCTGTGCGCCGGCGTGCGGCGGACGTGCGAACGACGCACAGCCGCTACGAAGAATCGCAACGCGAGATCAAGCGGCTCGCGGGCCTGCGGGAGGAGAAGGCGGCCGCTCTGTTGCAGGCGGAGACTGAGGAAACGCAAACTGGCGAAGCCCTCATTGCGGCGCGCGCAGCCGAGCAGACCCTGCTGGACAGTCCCGAGATGAAAGGCGCCGAAGATTTGCGGAGCGCCGGGGAACTGCGTGACGAACGAGTCAAACAGGCCGCGGATGCGGAAGAGTTCGCGGACAGGAGCCGGAAGAGCTGGGAGCGGATGCGTGCTGAGTGCCAGGAGGCGGAGTCGACGGTCTCACGGGCGAACGAGACCGCCGCCGAACGGGGGAGTGCGCTGGCTGACGCATGGGAGACGGCAGCGCTTTCTCCACCGGTTCCCGACACTGCCGCGCAACTCAATGCCGCCGCGCAAGAGCGCGTGCGACGGATCGGTTTGCTCCGGGAAAGAAACAGCGTGCTCGAAAAGGCGACCCTTCACCGAAGAGCTGAACAAGGGCGGTTCGAACAGCGACGTGACGACGTGACGCACTGTGAAGAGGTCGAGGCCGCCGCACGAGCGTCGCTTGATGCAAATCTCGAAACTTTGGTTGCCGGGATTTACTCGTGGGAAAGATCGCTGGAGGTGCTGCCGATCGGCGAAGGCGAAGACTGGCGCGGATTGATTGAAGCATGGCTGGACGCAATGGAGACGCCTTTCCCGGTGACGGTGCGGGTAAATACTGCCTACCAGGTTGCGGCGCAGGCGCTCGCTGACGAATCCAGCCGTTGCGACCTCGCCTTGTCGGAGCGAACTGACGAGTCTGATGCGCTGTCCGCCAGAATCGAGGCGCTTCGCCAGGGCCAGCAGCCGGAACCACCGGTTCCCTATACACGCCCGGCGGATGTCCGTACGGGACGGTCCGGTGCGCCGTTTTGGAAGCTGTGTCGATTTCGAGCAGAAGTCCCGGCTGGAGAGCGTGCCGGGTACGAGGCTGCGCTCGAGGGATCCGGGCTGCTCGATGCATGGGTGACACCGGAGGGTACCCTGATCGATCCGGCTACCCAGGACATTTATTTTGCAGCGGCCCAGGGGCGGTCGGACGCAGGCCTCAATCGCGTGCTGTGCGCCGAGGGAGAATTTGCGGAGGTTGTTTCAACAATCCTCGGCTGCATCGGCTGCAGCGAGGGCGAGGGCGAGACCTGGGCCTCAGCCGACGGACGTTGGCGGCACGGCTTGTTGTGCGGGGCATGGCAGAAGCCCGTGGCGGAATATCTCGGTCATAAGGTGCGCGAAGAGGCGCGCTTACGCCGCATTGCCGAACTTGAAGCCGCTCGTGCCGCCGTCGACGATGCCATCAATGCTCTGCAATCAGAGCGGCAGCGGATTCGTGAGCGCATTTTGCGGCTGGCAGCGGAACGGGAAAATGTTCCAGCAAGCGCCCCTTTACAGCGGGCTGCCTACACGCTGGACGGCGCCCTGAAAGCCAGCGCAGAGGCGCGAGCGCGCCTGGAGCAAGTCGATCGCTCCTTGGCCAAAGCGCGGGAAGTCGAAACCGCTGCCCGGAAAGCGCGCGACCGTGATGCCGAGGATCTCGGCCTTGCCGACTGGAAGGATCAAGCGGAACTCGACGAACTCGAAAAACTGCTTGGCGAAGTCCGAGTACGAGGCGCGGCACTCTGGCCGGCCCTTGATGCCCTGCGCAACGCCCAATACGCACTCCAAAAAGCCGCGGTTCGCGAAGAGGACGCGCGGCGCGCCCTGGACGCGGCGCAGGCTGGCGCACACAATGCGAAACGGCTCGCATCGGAAGCGGAGGCTCGGTACAAGACGCTGAATGCAACAATCGGCGCAACGGCAGATCAAGTGCTGAAGCGCCTCGGCGAGGTTCGCGACGAGCTCCGCCATTTGAGTAAAACACAAGAGGAGATCCGCAGGAAAATACGCGACTTACGCATCGACGCAGCGGTGATCGCCAGGGACCAGGAACGCTCCGAAGCGGACCGCGTAACCCACGAAACGTCCCGGGCCGAGGCCGTTCGGCGGCTGCAGCTTTTTGCTGAGAAGCGACTGCTCGAAGAAGCCGGGGAGGGCTTACAACCCGAGCGAGCAGAGCTTGCCCCAAGTCCCGCCGTCGAACTCGCGCGGCGGATCGAACAGACGCTCTCGGAGACCGCCTCGGACGACGATGCGTGGAAGCGCGTTCAGTCGGGCATCCAGCAGCAATACGGCGAGCTAAATGATCAACTGGGCATGCGCGGCTATCATCCGCAGGCAGAACTGGTGGACGAGGGAGTCTTTGCGATCACGTGCGCCTTTCACGGTCGGGCTCACACGATGACTGCGCTGCAACAATCGCTCTCCGACGAAATCACTAGTCGGGAGCAGATGCTCAGTGCGCGGGAGCGGGAAGTGATTGAAAATCATCTCATCGGCGAAGTGGCCACCGAGCTCCAGACGCTGATTCGCGGCGGCGAAGACTGGGTGAAGATTGCAAACACCGAACTCGATCAGCGTCCTGCGAGCAGCGGCATCAAGTTGCATTTCGTATGGGAGGTGAACCCCGAAGCTTCTGAGGACCTCGAAACCACTCGTCGTCTCCTTTTGAAAATGACGGCCGCCTGGTCGCCGATGGAACGTGAGAGCCTCGGCCGTTTTCTTCACGGCCGAATCCAGGCGGAGCGTGCTGCGGACGAATCTGCGCCATGGCAGGAGCATCTCAGTCGCGCGCTGGACTATCGCGCCTGGCACCGATTCACGATCCAGCGTTTTCAGGACGGTCAATGGAAAAAGCTAACCCGGCAGACATACGGGACCGGATCCGGGGGCGAAAAGGCTCTCACGCTTACGCTGCCGCAGTTTGCCGCCGCCGCCGCCCATTATCGTAGCGCAGCCCCATACGCTCCGCGACTCATCCTGCTGGATGAGGTTTTCATCGGCATCGACGCGCCAACGCGCTCGCGGCTCATGGGGTTACTGCACAATTTCGATCTCGACTTCGTCATGACCAGCGAACGTGAGTGGGGTTGCTACCCGACTCTGCCCGCGCTGGCGATCTGCCAACTGGCCTCGCGCCCGGATTCACCGGCTGTCCACGTAACCCGATGGGTGTGGAACGGGCGGGAACGTCTCTCGCATTCCAATGGAGAAACTTGCTGACAAAGAGCGGCTCCGGACTCTTTTTGCCGAACCCGCACTCCGATGGGTGCTCGATCGAATCATTGGACGTCTGGCAGTCGGACGTCCGCTCCACGGAATGCTCGTTCGCTCTAACGCCACTCCCGACGAGCGGCGGGCGGTAGATGATCTGCTCGGAAGAAAGAGTACGGCCGGTACCCAACTGACTCTGGATCTCGACACGCTCGAACACACGCTCCGGTGCGCAGGATTGATCAACACGCTTGCAGACGTAGCGCTTGCTTGTCACGGGGCCGTCGAGAATCGGCGCGCGGAGTCGGATCGCGAACGGAGCGAATGGCAGGCAGTCTTCACCGCTGCTCGCCTGCTGTGTGACGGTCGTCCACCTCTGTTGGCCTGGGTGAATGCCGTGGCCGGCAACGGGACTTTGAAGCGCCTCGCCCAGGGCGATCGCGAAAAAGCGGCGAAGCTGCTCGAATGCGCCTTCCAAGTTCTGGAACGGGACTCACGCGAGGAAGTGCTGCTCGCGACTCTGGCCGCCGAGTGTGCCGGTGACAGCCATGCCCTCGACCGCGGACAGCCGCTGGGTACTCTGTGCCTGCGAGGGATTGTGGCCGCCCACGGCGTCGACGGCCAGCAAAGTGCCGATGCCCGGCGTGAAGCTTGGGCCACAGTCGGCGTGGTCATTGACGACCTGAGCGCGCCGGCCTTGGTTCTCAATCTGCGCGCAGCCGCGGATCCGATCTTGAACAGGTTCTCGGGTTTTACCGGGAGCAGGCGCAGCCCGCATTCCTCACTTATCGGCAGCTTCAGGGCGGTGCGAATTTCGAGCCGTCGGATCCTGCGACGCGCATCATCTTTATCTGCGAGAATCCCAGCCTCGTCAGCGCGGCCGCCCGCGAACTTGGCCCGCGGTGCCGGCCGCTGATCTGCACCAACGGACAGCCCGCGTCCGCCGTTCGTTTGCTTCTCTCCCAACTGAGGCAAGCCGGTGCAGAGTTGCGATGTCATGCCGACTTTGACTGGGCGGGTCTGCGCATCGTTGATCAACTCGCAAGAGAGTACGCCGCGATCCCCTGGCGCATGCAAGTCGAGGACTACCGCGATGCGGGCGGAACGGCGACCCTCACGCCTCAGTCGTTTGTCAGTAAGTGGTCACCGGAACTCGCGGACGCACTTCGAGCCAAACGCACTGCCGTATTCGAGGAACAAGTGATGGATCGGCTGCTTCACGATCTTGCCCAGCGATGACATTTGACCTGTCCCCGGTTTTCGATCAGCGCGAGCTGTTCTTTGAGTCCATCGACAAATCCGCCGACCGCATACTCGATAAAAGGGAGGATCTTCCTGGCCGGATCTGCTGGCCGTCGCCAGTTTGCGGTAATATTCCGTTCTGGTCTGGTTATAATGGTTGCTTAAGAGGTGAGCGGCGGGTGAATGGAATGCCAGCTTCAAGGAGGATCTGAAATTTGAGGACAACGAAGGCTATGGCGCCGACTACGATGCGTCCCAGGAATAGAACCTGGCCGAGCAGGCCCAGAGGCATAAACAAATTGAGGACAACCCCTACTACCAGAACCGAGATTGGGATGAGCGGGGGGAAGATTATGACATTTGGCGTATCGCGGGAGGCATCGGTCATGGCGTCGTTCTTCGCGCCTGAAGTATTTCAGTCCGAGGAAATTCGACTACTCCTACGCCCAAATCAATTTGCTTCAGATCCTGCAATCGTGTGAGCGAACAAATCGATACTCTAATTTACGATGGCACCAATCAAGTTGACGGTGCCCGTGGAGTCGCCGTTTGGCTTTTTAATCCCGCTTCTCGCCAAAAACTCCTACTGGCATAAATCCGCCAGCTACCCATGACGGAAAATCTCCGGGAGCCGGATCGCGAAACCCGGCAGCAGCGGTGAGCTGATAATTTCCTGTCCGCTCAATATCGCCAACGGCTCGGCGGGATCCCGATCGAACCGGTAAACGATGAGCTCCTTTTGATCCGGGTCGATGATCCAGAGCTCTTTAACGCCCGCGCGCGCGTAAATTCGTTTTTTGTTTACCAGATCGAGGTCGCGGGTTTTTGGTGATAGAATTTCCACAACGATGTCGGGCGCGCCCTCGGCGCCTGTCTCCGTCAGGATTCCGCGGTTTTCATTCAGCACAATCAGAAGATCGGGTTGGAATACATCAGTCTCTGTCAGATAAACATCGAATGGGGCGTCATAGAGAACGCCTATCGGACGAGCCGAGAGATAGTTTGCCAGCGTAACTCCCAGATTGCGCGAAATATCCTGATGAAAGCGGTTGGGAGCCGGCGCCATGCAAAGGTCTCCTTCGATGAGTTGGTACCGCGACCCGGTCTCCGGCAGATTTTTATATTCCGCCACCGTCAGCGGCGGCGCATGAGGGCGCGCGAGCATCGTCCGTGACCATACTCAAGAATTAAGAATTAAGAAGGAAGAATTAAGAAGAAAGAGGGCCGGAACGCTGCCGAGTTCAAAGGAGGATAGGCGTCCCCCCGGTACCTTCCTCTTGCCGGAGCGACCCGTGGAATAACCCATTGCGAGCCGGCCCGCTAGCCCGCATTTCACACGCCCAGTGAGTAATGCGCACGGAACTCCGACATCCGTCGGAGTGAATGCCGATCCGGCCGAGGTTGGATCGAGGCTGGCCGCGTCCGGCGGCTGCCGGATCGCCCCGGCCCCGAAAGACTTTCGGGGCAACAGGTGAACATTTCACAAGTTTTCAAACTTGGAAAGGGGATCAAGGGACAGGTCAAATTTCGATTCCCGGTTCTTGGGTCGCTGTGTGCGAACTTAGCCCGACTTCGCGGATTCGCGGCGCAAAAAATTATTTTCGTGACGTAAGTCGTTGA
>CAZMNG010000108.1:0-8822 GCA_964567505.1 uncultured Chthoniobacterales bacterium | reverse complement strand
TCGACTTCTCGCGAAAAATAGCCGATTTCGGCCTCGAGTAGAGAAAGTCGGGCTAGTGAACGTCGGGAAAAGAAATCGCCTGTCGCTTCGCCTAAAGTTGTCGCGCGCTTCTGCTGAGAGAAGATGCGGTAGACCTTGCTGACGTTATCGGTCGACACCGCGAGATCGCTCATACATATCGGGATTTTATGCTCGACTTGCCGACGCGCTAGAACTAGTTGGTAGATCTCTTACGGCAATACCGCACACGTTTAAACTGCCGTCCAACGCGAAGTCCTTAATCGGTGCCGGCTCCGCTGGCGCAGGCGGTCCATGGCACGCGATCCGGTGGGAATGGCTTTTGCCGATCGGAGCGATTGGAGTGTTCTGGCTCACCCTGTGGGGCGGGTTGCGGATCGATTGGCAAACCAATGCGCTTTACGCCTACGGCTGGAGCGTGCCATTAGCGGCCGGGATGCTCTTCGTTGCCCGGTGGCGGGATCGTATTCGAAGCGAGTTACTCGGTCCGGGCGTCCGCGTCACAGTCTTCGCCGGGTTGATCATGTTGGTTATTTTGCAAGTTCCGTTCCGGGTCGTCGCGGAAGCAAATCCCGAGTGGCGGCTGCTATTCTGGATAAGGGAACTTCAATGCGCCCTTCTCACGCTGGGGTGGATCGCGATCGTCGGTGGTTGGGGGTGGATTCGTCAATTTTCGTTTCCTGTTTTATTCACGGTCTTGGCGGTTCCCTGGCCACGGTTCCTGGAGGATTTCACGGTGCAAACGCTGACGCGTGCTGTCACCGCGACAACCGTTGAGGGCCTTTTCCTTTTGGGAATCCCCTCGCTGCAATCCGGAAATCTGATCCTTACCGGATCTGGGCCAATATCAATCGAGGAAGCATGTAGCGGCGTTCGCTCGCTGCAGACCTGCCTTATGCTTTCGATTTTGTTGGGAGGTCTCTGGAAGCTTTCCTTGAACCGCCGATTGCTGGGTGTCGGCTTCGGAATCGTTGTTGCTTTCGTCTTGAACTTCAGCCGGACGTTCACCTTGAGTTTAATCTTTATCGCGGACGGGCAAACTGCCTTCGACCGATGGCACGGCCCGCTTGCTGCCGGGGAAATGGCCGTCTGTATTTTGGGCGTTGTCAGCGCAATTTGGTGGATCGCCGGAAATAGAGCTCGTTTGGTGGACGCTCCGCGTTTCGGATATTTCTTAACCAGCCTTCAATCGTCCACCACTCCGACCAGGGCGCTTCGTATTATCTTCTCGACGGTGGCGCTTTCCACCTGGCTACTGAGCGAAGTTGGCACAGAAACATGGTACCGTTTGCATGAAACCGGGCTCCGGCTCCAGCCAACCTGGACCGTCGCAATGGCGCCACGTGATGCGAAGGAATTTGCACACTTCGCGGTTAGAGAGATTTCTGGACGTACCGAGGAGATTCTTCGAACAGACGAAGGCTTTTCCTTGGTCTGGCAAACGCAGGATGGGTCGGCAGATTGGCAAATCACTTTTCTTCGCTGGCCTCCGGGGCATGCGGCTGCGGTCTCCGCGACGGCCCATCACCCCGATGTTTGTTTCGCGGCTGCCGGGCTGGAATACCTGGCTGAGCTTGAGCCGATCCGTGTTACCGTGGGCGGCGTTTCGTTCTCGTTTCACCATTACCTGTTCCGGGCGGGGACTCGACTACTCCACGCATTTTATTCCCTTTCAGAAAATGACACGGTTACACCTGAAGATTTCGGCCGCTTCGAGGTGAACTCATGGGATAGGATTCAATTTGCCGCTGCCGGTCGTCGGAACCACGGACAAAGCGCTTTGTGGCTGAGTTGCCTTACCGATTCAATTCATGGCGAAAAGGCTATTATTGCTCTGCCGAACATTTTGAAAAATCTGATACGGAGGTTGCCGGATGCCGAACCAGTGACTCCGATTTGGTGATGAAACGAAGGTTTTGGATCATCGTGCTTTGTTGTCTGGCGTCGCTGGCAGCTCTGGCAATCTGGAAAGGCGGCGCCATTTACTGCGACTGGAGAGCTCGTCGCTTGATCGATCAGGCGCGCGAAATGTTCGCCAAAGGCAAGTTTTATCAGGCTTCTATTGCTATTCGGGCAAGCCTCGCTGAGAACTCGCAAAATCCGGATGCCTACAAACTCATGGCAGATCTTCTGGAAACAGTTGGTTCGTCGAGTGCTCTCGCTTGGAGGCAGCATACCGTCGAATCCCTGCCTGGGGATGTCACGGCGAAAATTGCGCTGGCACGCTCCGCTTTGCGTTTTTCGAAGCTAGAGATTGCCGCAAGCGTACTGAAGCAGGTGGATGCCGAGAATCGGCATCGGACCGACTTTCTTGAAGTTGAAGGGGGATATTTCTCCCTGACCGGGGATCGCGAAGGGGCTATTCGCGATCTAAAGGAGATTCTTGCACGCGATCCGAACAGCCGAAGCGCTGCTTCGGCCAAGCTGAACCTTGCTCGGCTTTGGCTGGGCTCGACTCGGCCGAATGAATCCAAATCCGCAAAGGAAATGCTGGACTCTCTGGCCGGTGATCCCCTGCTTGGTCCGGATGCGCTGCGTCTTACGATTGAAGATGCCTCAAGGCGGCGGGATTGGCCCGTCGCTTTGGGGGCGTCGTTCAGGCTTGGTACGTTCCCGCAAGCGACTTTTCAAGATCGGCAACTCCAGCTCGAAGTCTTGGTTGCCGCTGGGTCTCCACTCGGGGACTTCGTCCTCCGTTGCTTTCAACTTTCAGTACGGACTGCTGAGCAGGCCGCCTCGCTCGGACAATGGATGTTAGGTCGTTTTGGTCCGGGACGAACCATCGAGTGGTTGAATACTCTTCAGGACCCCTTGAGGTCGGATCCAACGGTGTTGACGCTGAGAACCGCCTGTTTGGAAATGACCGGAAACTGGTCGGATGCCGAGAACATCCTGACCATCCGAGAATGGAATCGAATGGAATCGTCTCGCCTGGCATTGCTGGCGCGTGTCTATCGCAGACAAGGCCAAACGGAACGCGCAACTGAGTTCTGGGGCAAAGCAATGCGTGCGGCGCGGAACATGCCAGGCGCCCTCACGAAACTTGCCGACATTGCCAGGGTCGAGGGTTGGGAGACCGAGGCCGCCGAAGCACTCTGGGAAATCCCGATCACAGATCCGGACTATCGCTCGGCGCAAGCCGATCTGTTCGAATACTATCGTCGCCTGAACGATGCAAACCATCTCCTGGAGCTCTTCGAACGAGCTCTGGAACTTACTCCGGACGACCTCGATTCGAAGCGGTCAGTCGCTGTACTGCGGATGATTACCGGAAGGCAGGTGGAGCGCGCCTATCGTCTGGCTGCGGAAATCTATCAATCTAATCCGAACGCAATCGACAATGCCGCGGTCTATGCCTATAGCCTCCACCTTCAAGGGAAATCCCGGGAGGCAGCTGCAATTCTTGATGCGCGCCCGGAAGCCGAAAAATTGAGCTCCGCTTGCGAACCGTATTACGGCATTATCCTGGCCTCTTGCGAACGCGACGAAGAATCCCGCCGCTACCTCGGGCGAACTGATCGCGGAATCCTTTTTCCAGAGATGCAAAAAGTCGTTGCCGAATTGGAGCGAAAATGGAAATGACCGAAGCCGGACTCCCAAAGCCGCGGTTCTTGCCGGTCGTCGATCGGCTTCAAGCAACTCTTACGCCAGGGCGGAGTCTGCGAAAAAGAATCAGACCACATAGCGCCGCTCCTGCCAGTCCCCCAATCCAGGTCGAAGCTTCAGGCGTGGTGACGAGGATGCCGAAGGCGATTCCCTGACGATCTCCATTACCTACGGTAGTAGTGGCGGTGAGGGTCGTCGGATCATTCGTTCCCAGTATGTACGCGTCTTCATTACCGGCGCTGTTGCCTGTGATGGTAACGCTAGAGGTACCCAGTCCGGTAAGCGTTGGTGCCGATGTTGGCGAAAAGTTTATAATTGTGTCCAAGAGAACCCAGTTGGAACCATTTGTTGTGCCGCTTATGCCTTCCGAAGTATTAGTTGACTCCGCATCCGCCAAGACGAGTGTCCAACCACTGGTTACCACTGTTCCGCTCGAATTCCGGAGAACGATACTCGTCACCTGTATGGTGTCGCTTACGGTTCCGGTTCCCGTGTAAGTGTTACCGTACAGCGCGACATTGCCGTTGACACCCGTGTAACCAGCTTTGTCAAACGCCGCCCCGCTATAGGTGGGGGGTTGCGTCGGGACGACTGTAATCGGCCCAGTGACTGACAAGGTGAATCTGAGAGTAAAACCGCTAGCGAGGGTAAATACGTAGCTTGACGGAAAGGGGGACGTTGGATAGCCCAGCCACTGGATCGACCCATGAGGCGAACTACCGGAGTACAGTCCTGTCCCTGCATCGGTAAAACTTGTTGTTCCAACCGTCTGCGCGGAGCCTTCCGCTTGAAAAAGTATCCAAGCGCAGCACCAGAGAATGAGTCGGCCGCCTTTCATCAAATTCGCCCCGGAGCCTATCCGAAGGCAATCCAAGTTGTCAATTCGCGGAAATCAAATCACGTCAGCAAATTCACGTTCCGCGCGGACGAAAAACAGAAGCCCCAGGACCAGGAGCGACGCGCATAACAAGTAGAGCACCGCCGAGAAGCGCACATCGCCCTCTCCCAAAAGGTTCCATGACCCACGCGACGCCCAGCGCAGTCTGACGGTAGCGCAATTTGATGTCGCGCAGCGCGAGCGCGCCCAGGAGTCCGCGAAAATTCCATAACTCCACGAAATCAGGTCCGTTGAACCCCCTGGACGGCCGGATACAAAGATGATAGCTGCCAGCCATTTGAGCGTTCCTCATCGTAGGCACTTTTCAAACTGCGCTCGTCTGCGACCCATAATACTCGGGGTATTTGTATTGATAGTATTCGTCGTGGTTCCGGGAAACATCGTTGCACACGATTCCAATCACATTCGCCTGCCGATCGCGCAATAGTTCGAGTGCCCGCTTGCTTGCCCTTGCCGAAGAATGATAAAAGCGCACCACAAAAATCGATGCGTCCAGCTTGGGAGCCAGGCTGGTCGCGTCGTCCGCCGCCATGATCGGAGAGGAATCGAAAATCACGTATTGATAGAGGCCGTAAATGTCACGCAGAAATTGATCAAGACGCACCCCGAGAAAGAGTTCTCCGGGATTCTGGGTTTCCTCTCCATGCACAACCAAGTCCAGGCCAGGGACGGAAGTCGGTGAAACGCATTTTTCGACTGGAGCATTCCCCTGGAGCAGATCGCTCAGGCCGGGCGCACTTTCGCAGCCGATCCACCGGTGAAGCGTGCCGCGACGCAGGTCGGCGTCGACGAGCAGCACCCGTACCTTTGCCAGTGCCATCGTGATCGCCAGGTTGAGCGCGATCGTCGACTTACCTTCGTTCGGCGCGGCGCTGGTCACGAGAATCGTTTTCGGCCGGTCACCTTCGAACGGCAAATAGAGCAAGGAGGAACGCAGGCCCCGGAGCGATTCGGCGAACGCGTGTCGCGGATCATTTTCGCGCAATGGCTCAAGTCGACCTTTGTGTTTCTGAGTAGGAACTTGTCCCAGGACGTGTTCGTCAAGCCTTGAATGCGTGTCAACCACTGAAGTGATCCGGTCATCAATCTGGTCAAGGAAAAAGAGGATACTCAGCCCAATCAACAGCCCGCCGCAAACGCCGATGATCAATACGCGTTCAATTCCAGGCTTGATTGGTTGTCCCGGAGACGCCTGCTCCAGAATCGAAACCAGATCTTGATCGACATTCCGCGTCACATCGACTTCATGAAGGTTGTTGACCAGGCGATCGTACAGGCTCTTCGTCCGGTCGAAGTTGCCTTTGATCCGATTGTAATTTGCCAGCCGCTCGCTCAGCGAAAGCGCTTTTTTGTCCCAATCGGCAATGACAGAATTCAGGTTATCGATCTGTCGCTTGATCGAGTCCCGCTTGATCTTGAATCTCTCCAGACTCTGTTCCCTCAGCGTTGCAATCAGGATCTCCTGTTGAGAGATCTTCTCTGCGTACTCGACCATACGCGGATGCTTCGGGCGCAACACCTTCGCAAACTCGTCTCGCTCGGACTTCAGAACGGCCAACTGCTGTTTGGCCTCCAAATATTGATCTTCCGGCTGCATCCCGGTTCCAAACAACCCTTCCGACTGCAGATCAGCCGCTCGCCCGGCAAGATCTCCCGCATGCGCCGGATCGTTCTGGGTCGTTTGAATGATCTGATCCAGATCCACCGTATCAATAAGCTGATACTGCGTTTTCAGGTCCGCCAATTGCCGGTTGAGAGTCGCTACGTAAGCACCTGCGCTGTTTCCTTCCTGTTCGAGATAGCCGACATTGTTCTCTTTTTGGAAATTCAGCAGATCCTGTTCATTTTGCTGCATCTCATGCTCGACGCGCGAGATCTCTTCGATGATCGCCGTCTGCGTGCTTTCCGATTTTGTTGAACGCATCTCTTTCTTCGCGGCGATGTATTCGGCCATGATTGCGTCCAGCAGTTTTTGAACGTACCGCGGCTCCAAACCGGTCGTGGACAAAACAAAAATTGAAGTTTGAGGAAGCTGCGCCACGGAAAGCGTGACCGGAACAGGCTGAAGTTCCGGCTCCATTGTCGCGAGACGGTTCGCCGCCCGCGTACGCACCTCCGAGCTCTTCATCAATTCGGTTTGAGTCCCAAAAAAGTTCGCGAGCTCCTCACTGAAGACCGCGCCCTCCTGGAGATTTATCCGTCCGCTGACCATCATTCTGCCCGCAGAGACGTAAACGACACCCTGCTGAAAAACAAACCAGGAGGCGATCGCCAGTCCGGCGGCAGTCGTAAAGAAAGGGATCCACCAATACCGGGCGCACACGCGTCGCAACCGGAGCGCACGCGCCCGAAACTGGAACCACCAGCCACCCGAATGTTTACTGGTCTGCTGAAACTCATCCATTGCAGTGAAGAAACGCAGCACAACACACTACGATCATTCCAACAAACGCGCTTAGCCATTCGCGGGGAGACTCTTCAAAATCCCTGACGGTCTGCAACATCTACGGAGTCTGTGATTGAAACTTCGGGCACAGTTTAGAAGTTTATGAGCCGTTCGGGAATGATAATCGTATCCCCCGCTTCGACAACGGGATCCTTGTCTGTCCTCCCCTTTTTGACCACCGCGTCCACATTCACCAGGATCGTTTCGGTGGATTCCCCTTTCTTTCGGATCAGTTTAACCTTTCGCGTGTTGGCAAAATCGGCAAAGCCCCCTGCGCGCATAATCGCCTTGCTCACCGTGAACGTTTCGTCCGGCGGGATATCGATCGGACCCTGAGTGCGAACCTGACCCGTGATGTAGACCCTTCCGGGCGACTTCAACCCGGCCATATCCAGCGCGACGATCACCGTCGCCTTAAAAAAATAGTCGCGCTCAAGCGGCGCTTTGATCGCATACGCCAGCTGCTTGCAGGTCAATCCTTTTGCATGAACTCGACCGATCAACGGGACCTCCACCTCACCGGAATCAGTAACGAACAGCGAGACCGGGGGTTCTCTGTCCTCGACGACGCGCATGCTCAGTTGATCGCCGATCCTCAAGGGACGTTCGTCATCGAGAACATCCATCGACGTCGAATATGCCGCTGGAGGCGCCGAGTCGCGTACCGGCCGCTCCTGATCTGTTCGACTGGTCTGTTGGGCAACTGTCGCCGTCACAAGGCCAAAAAACATTGAGATCACCGCGAACCGGTGAAATAACTCAAAACGCATAGCCAAGCCCCAAAATCACGCAATTCTGATAGTAGCTGTGTCCGGCCAGATCAGAGTTACGGTCGATGATTTGATACCCGAGGTTGAGCGTGACTTTCCTCCCCACGGCGTAAGTGCCGAAGACTCCCCCTCCGACCCGATTGATGTGCTCCACCTGTACAGTGCCTGGCGAATCCGCTCCATTCTCGTAAAAGGCGTCGAAATTCAGCGTCATACGGCCATTCATCCTCCAATTTGCGTCATAATGGACGTAGGCCAACTCCGTATAATTGGTGGTGAATCCCAGTTGAGCTCCGTATCCGGCAACGAGGTGGTCGGTCCAGTAGCGGTTCAGCCGGTGATCAAGCTGAACCCGAACGTAAGGAATATTGAGCTGCGAAGTGTCTACGTCGAGCCCGCCTGAATCGAAGTGCGCACCTTGATAGCCGGCTTCTGCCGAGAGAGTCAAATAGCGCGTCAGTTGAGTCTCAGCGAACGCCCCGGTGCTATAGTCGGTGCTGTCGTTCTGAAAATTTTCGCTGTAATCCACAACCCCGAACGTGCTGCGCAGGCCCACCGTAAGAACGTCGCTCAGTTTGAGACTGGACGATAAGATGAATTGCTCTTCGGTCTGGTTCAAGTAATCGAACTGAGCGTCAAACGAATAGAAATTGTAGTGTGTGTACCCAGCAACCAAAATTACCTTGTTCAAATCCCACGTTACCGACAAACCTGCGGCGTTCTGGAGCCGTTCAAATCTCGCAACATTGCTCAGATTGATTTCGGTCACCGGGTTTTGCTGGATTGACAGTTGATCAAAGATCGTGAAACGAAAATCGCCAACGTAAATGTCGAAGGCCAGCTGTGAATCAGGCGTGACAGACAGACTCGATGAATCGAACTGTGGGTTGTTAAGGTATTTGACGTAGCCGACGCCGAGATTCAGTCGGATGGCGTTATACTCGCTAACCTGCCAGAAGACATTCGTATTGAGCAAAGGTTCGACGATGAGATCGCTCTTTCGATCGGTCTCCGACAACGCGATGTTGTCATTGTATTCGAGGTCCAGAAGCGCCGACATGCTCAACAGAGCCGGGCCGAGCTG
>CAZMNG010000107.1:0-8834 GCA_964567505.1 uncultured Chthoniobacterales bacterium | reverse complement strand
GCGGTTGCGGAAAAACGACACTGCTCCAAATGCTCGGCGCACTTGACCGGCCTACGAAAGGAACCTTGCTTTACCGCGGAAACTCGATTCCCGATCTGCATGATCAATCGAGTTATCGCGCGCACGAAATCGGCTTCATTTTTCAAGCGTTTCACCTGCTGCCAACTTTTACGGCGCAAGAGAACGTCCAAATTCCGATGTTCGAAAGCCGCCTTCCCCATTCAAGGCGGAAAGATCGAGCAGTCACCTTGCTAAAGTCGGTTGGGTTGGGGCATCGCCTCAACCATTTCCCCGCCAAGCTATCTGGGGGAGAAAGGCAGCGCGTAGCCATCGCCCGCAGCTTGGCCAATAGCCCTTCCGCCTTGCTCGCGGACGAACCGACGGGCAATCTCGACAGCGAAAACGCTCGCCTCATCCTCGAACTGATTGTTCGGCTTCACCGTGAACAGAACATGACTCTGGTGCTCGTGACGCACGACGATTCCATCGCCCAGCGGGCATCGCGAACCATCCAGATGAAGGATGGGCGCATCGTTTCAGATCGGGACAACCATCGCAGCCGCATAATATGACCTTTTTCACGATTGTGACGCGTGGGCTGATACGGCGTCCGGTGCGTACGGGACTGACAATCTTAGGTATCTCCGTTGGTATCGCGGCTGTTGTCGCACTAGTCGGAATCTCACGCGGGTTTAGCAAAAGCTGGGAGACAGGGATGAAGGCGCGTGGCACCGATGTGGTCGTCAGTAATATGGGCAGTTCGCTGATCCCGAAGCCGTTTAGCGCTTCCGTGCCCGATCGCATCGCTCACCTTCCCCACGTGGCAGCAACTTGCGGCATTTTAGTAGACTTGATCAGTGTTGAGAACGCCGACATGATCATGGTGTCCGCCCGCGAGTGGGGGGGATTCTCGTGGAGCAACCTCAAGTTGATCTCAGGGCGCATGCCACGCGACGCCGCGGAGCCGGCCGTCGTCCTCGGTCGCATTGCGGCGGATGTGCTTAAGAAAAAGGTCGGTGATAAGATCGAGATTGAGACTGCGGAATTGTCGGTGGTTGGGATCGTCGATGGCAACGCGTGGGTGGAGAACGGCTCGATCATTCTCGCTTTGCCGGTCTTCCAGAAAATCACGGGGAACGCGGGCAAGATCAACGTCATCGACCTGCGCGTCACGCCCTCCACAAGCCCCAAGGATGTGCAACGTCTCTGTGAGGAGATTAACAAGCTTGTTCCGGAAGGGCGCGCCGTGGTGGCGGGTGACAATATCAGCAAGAGCCAGGCATACCGCATAGCACAGGCCATGAGCTGGGGCACTTCTTTGCTGGCAGTGCTCGTCGGTGTGCTCGGCGTGATG
Source organism: uncultured Chthoniobacterales bacterium (assembly GCA_964567505.1). GTDB lineage: Bacteria > Verrucomicrobiota > Verrucomicrobiia > Chthoniobacterales > JAFAMB01 > JAFAMB01. The sequence continues at coordinate 7,480 of CAZMNG010000107.1, read as the reverse complement.
AACACGATGCTGATGACCGTGTTTGAGCGGACGCAGGAAATTTGCATCTTGCTCGCGCTCGGCTGGAAGCGTTGGCGGATCATACGCATGGTGTTGTGGGAGTCGGCTCTGCTCGGCTTGCTCGGCGGCGTGGCAGGTGTGTTTCTAGGTGTCGTTGGCGTAAAGTTCCTGGGAATGACGCCTGCCATCCGCGGACTCCTGGAGCCGGATCTGAGCATGAGCCTGCTCGCAATTTCTATCGCGATCGCCGTTGCGGTAGGGGTCATCAGCGGCCTCTACCCTGCATGGCGCAGTTCTCGGCTCGCGCCGAGCCGGGCGTTGCAAGGCTGAATATCAACTCGAAAAACCATGAATCTGCTGCGCTCGGAGATCTTGCGCGCTATTGCCGCCACGCTTGGACTTGCGTTTCTGACGTCGTCCGCCGGTTCCGCCGCCACTGACATACCCGCTATATCAGCCAAGGATCTAGCTGATCGACTTTCTGGCCTGCAAGATGGCACGTCTTATGTGCGCCTCCGTCTTGCAGTGAAACAGCCTGACGGCGCGACGAAGATCGTCCTTCAACTTCAGGTCAAGGAACGGCGCACGCAGAGTGCTGCCGACGTCCTTTACCAGGTGCTATGGCCAAAGGAGCGGAAAGGAGAAAGCGTTCTGTTGCACAAAGCGGATGGTCGCCCTCCATTCGGTTCGCTTTTCATGCCGCCTGACACGGTGACCAGTCTCAACGCCTCCCAGATGGACGATGCGTTGTTCGGTAGTGATCTATCTTACCGGGATGTGATCGAGAACTTCTTTGGATGGGAAAACCAAGCCATCGTTGGCAACGAGGTCCTGGATCGTGCCAGTTGTGTCATCCTCGAGTCGCGACCTGGCAAAGGTGAGCTTTCCACGTACGCCAGCGTGCGCAGTTGGATTGACACCCGCCGGCTGGTTCCGCTTCGCGTGGAAAAATACTTGCCCGCGGGCCGGTTGGCGTGTCGCATTGATACTACCCGCGTCGGTACGGACGACAAGGGTCACTCCATCCCTGCCGACCTGACGGTCCGCGGCCCGCGAGAAGACTCTGTGACCGAGCTGGTCGGCTCCCGCATCACCCACGATGTGGCTTACACCGATCGCGACTTCGCACGGGAGGGTCTTGGAGAAATTTCGGCTCCGTCCTCGGCTTCAGAATAGGCAATTCCTGTTCACGGTTGGGTCCTGGTCCGATTCGTTCGATCCGGCCAGGGCCGGAATGAGGCTTTTGGTCCGGCCCATTTGTGGAGTGGATTGAGCGATGCTGAAAAGACGTACATCATAGCTGGAAGTTGCTTTTGTGGGTCATTTCTGTGGGAGTAATTCCTGTTTTAGCAGGTGGCCGGGGATGGACTTAAAGTGTGGGTCGCGGTGAACCAAGACCAAGGACGCAAGGCCGTTTGCGCAGTACCTATGTTGACCCGTCCCTCGATCCCCGTTCCTTGTTGCAGAGGCGGGTGACGTCCAGGCCGATGAGGCATACGTCATCGGAGAACTCAGTGCGCTTGGAAAACTGTCGGATCTCGCCAAAAAGTTCAGCGATCAATTTAGCCGATGGCAGCCTGACGCGCTCGCGCACTGCAGCCATCAAGCGCTCGCGGCTGTAGATTTTATCGTCGGGTGCTTCCACTTCGAACAGCCCGTCGGTAAAAAGCATGATGAAATCGTCCACGGCCATCGGACACTCGCAGTTTCGGTATTGGGCTTGATCAAACAAGCCAAGCACCGGTCCGCCACTTGCCTGCGCGCTTATGGACTCAAGCTCGCCCCGCATCCGGTGCAACAGCAGCGGCTCTGGGTGGCCTGCATTCGCGTAGAGAATTCGTGAGCGCGCTGCATCGGCAACGAGGTAAAAACCGGTGACGAAGAGGTTGCTATCCGTGTTCTTCAGGATCGCAAACAGGCTATCGTTGATTTTGGTAAGCATCGCGGCCGGATCTGCAGCCGCAGCGCTGAATTTTTCGACGAGTGCGCGCAGCATAGCGGTGATCAATCCGGCGCGAACACCGTGACCCATTACATCGGCAATGAAAACAGCTACAGCGGTGTCAGAAAGACGGTCGACTGTGAAAAAATCCCCGCTAACCTCCGCCATTGGGTAGTAGAAGCTCGAGAACTTAATCGCGCTTTCAGTTTCCAGAGCACCGCGAGGGATGCTGGGAAACTGCTGAGGCAGAAGCGCAATTTGGAGCTCGTGTGCCATTTTTAGATCCGTCTCCATCTGCGCGTTTTGCTCACGCAGCTCTCGCGCTGCTTCCGCAACGCGCCGCTGCAGGTTGATGATGCGTTCCGCGACGCGAATGCGGGCTGTCAGTTGGTCGGCGTCAAAAGGCTTGGTCATAAAATCATCCGCACCGGCATCCATTGCTTCGACATAGTTGGACTTGCCTTCGAGTGCCGTGAGCAGGATGACATAGGTGTAATTTTCGCGCAGCAACGTGCGGACGTGGCGGCAGAGAGTCACCCCATCCATCCCTGGCATGAGCCAGTCTAAGATCAGCACGGGAAAATACTCCTTTTGAAATGCCTCCCAAGCCTTAAGACCATTTTCGGCACCAACCACTTCGTGCCCTTGTTTCTGCAAAGTGGATGCGAGTATGAGCCGGGAAACAATGTCGTCTTCGGCTATCAAGATTCTCATGGGATCAGTTTTTGATGTTCGATTGCTTCTGCGCGCGGGGTTGTTCGAGCAAACAGAAGCTGTCCAATAAAATATGGACACTGTGTCTATTGTAATCCTATTCCTCTCGGTAGTTATGCAGCCTCGCTTCGGCGTGATCGATGTCGCTCTGAATGCGGCGTAGAACTTCGTCATTGATCACATATTCATCGCGCAATTGAATAATCGTCCGGCGCTCTACGTTGAGCGCGTCTTGCTGCAACCGTTGGTATGAGGGCGCGATCAATCCGTCAGATCGATCTCCTCCAGTACTTGCGCATACTTCCAGCTGCCGAATGCGGTCGTCGTATTCTGCGCGCAGTCGGTCCACCATGTCCCGCGGGAACTGGCCATCGGCTTCCCCGAGGTAGGCCAGCGCCGCTTCATTCGCTTTAAGCCGCGCCGTTCTTTCTTCCACGTTTGCGAGCCCATCATCCACGACTCTGAGGCGGCGAATCAGCACCGGTAAACTCAGACCTTGGAGCACGAGCGTCGCGAGAATCACGCAAAAAGTGATGAACAAAATGTAGTCGCGCCCCGGGAAAGGGGTGCCGTCCGGGAGCTTCAGCGGGATCGCGAGCGCAGCTGCGAGTGACACAACGCCGCGCATCCCTGTCCAGGCAACAATCGCCACGTTTTGCCACGCCGTATACGAGTTTCTTTTCCGCAAGGAAGCAGTCAGGAAATGCCGCAGATAAGCCGATGAAAAAATCCAGGCGATTCGCAAAACAATGGCGGCGCAGCTTATCAGCACGCCGTGCCAAACAAGCTGTTTCAAAGAGTGGCCGGAGAGCGTATGAAGAATGCGTGGGAGTTGCAGGCCGATTAGAACGAATGCCAAGCCGTTCAACAGGAACACCATCATCTCCCAAAACACGAATAGGTTGAGCCGCGTCCGGGAAGTGAGGATTCGCGGCGCACGCCAGCCGAGAAACAATCCGGACGCGACCACTGCCAGTACGCCGGAGACGTGCAAACGCTCCGCAGGAATGTAAGCCGCAAACGGCGTCAGCAGCGAGATTGTGATTTGAATTGGCGGATCGTCAAGACGGCGTTGCAGATGGGCGGCGAGCCAACCGGCAGCCAATCCAATTCCGGTGCCGCCCAGCGCGACCAAAACAAAGCGAACGCTTGCTTCTGAAAGCGAAAAGGTTCCACTCATCATCGCCGCTATGGCGAAGCGGTAAGCCACGAGCGCCGTCGCGTCGTTGACGAGACTCTCGCCATCCAAAATCGTGACGATTCTTCGCGGGACGTGCAGGCGGTCGGCGATCGCGGTCGCTGCAATCGCATCGGTTGGTGAAATAATTGCCCCTAGAACAAACGCAGCCGGCCAGGGCAAACCAGTCAGCGCGTGCGCGACCACGGCGACGAAAGCGATGGTAAACAATACAAGCCCGATTGCGAGCAACAAGATGGAATCCAGGTCCGCGCGAAAATCTCGCCAGGACGTAAAGGCCGCCGCCGGATAGAGCAACGGAGGCAATAAAAACAGAAACACCATGTCCGGCTCCAGCTGGACTGCCGGCAACCCGGGGACAAAACCGAGCGCAAGTCCGCCGATTACTAGCAGCACCGGGTAAGGCAATGCGACTTTCTTCGCCAACATTGCCAACGCTGCGACAACGATTAACAGTGTGCAGATAATCTCTGCTTGATTCATAAGCAGGTTGCAGTCAAAGATGCGATGAACGCCCCCCCCTCGCGCTCCTGGTTCATTAACCGTGCTGGAGCGCATCGATACACTGTTTATTTTAGAGCATCCGATCGAGCCTGTCGTTGCGGCCGTCGAGGGATGGGTCTACTGCGCAACTTTTCTAGCCTTCTAAGGTATCCGTTGTCTCCTCAAGTTGCCCTATGCGGTGACGTAAAGCCGTCAGCCCCTCTTCAAGAGCGTAAATTTGTTTCTCGGCTTTTCTGAGTTGAGCTTCCAGCGTTTCCACGGTGTTTTGAAGGTTTGGGTAGGCCTGCAAAAACTCATCTATTTTCGTTTGGTCCATAAGAAAGCTTACCGGAGAACTAAGACATTCTAAAGCCACAAAACCGCATTTTAGACCGATGACAAAACAGCGGAAACTCCGAGCAATTTATGGGAAGCTTTTTCAGCGTAGTTGGGTCAATTTACCCATGTCCAGTGAGCCAAAGGAGGAAAAGGATAAAAATTAACGTATGAAACCGAAGACCGAGACACCGAATCTTTTCCAGGACGCCGACGCCCTTAATGAAGAAATATTGGAGGCTGCGAATAAGATCGATGGAGAGATCCTCGCCCCGGAAGTCTCATCTGAGACCGCGGAGGTCACCGTCTGGGACGAATCGCCCGAGGACGTAGGCCGGCGTGTGCTGGGAATGCCGATTGACAACGAAGTAACCATCTCGGAGCAGTTGGTGAGTGAAGGCAACGAACAAGCCGAACTCGAACGGCGCAGGGCCGCTCGCGCAGGCGATAGGGAGGTAGCGCCTTAAGCGGGGTTCTGGTGCAAACGCTTGCAAGGACTGGTGCACTGCGGGATACTCATCATTCAGCTGGTAGTATTCGGCGGTATGCTTAATGCGCATCGCAAGCGGCGCCACCAAGCGCACGTGAAACACGTTCGGGAGACGGGCAGTGATGACGTTCCCGCCGCGCCCTACCACGATGACGTGGCCTAAGCCGCCTAGACGAAGAATTGTTTTGGTCGTGTGTTCCGCCAGCGTCCAGCCCGAAGGATGTAGCTTCAGGACTTCTTCCACGATGGCCTCGACTGGGAGCCGAGCATCCTCGGTCATGAACCGCTCAAGGTTAGGGGGCAGCTTATGATCCTCTAGCACCTGCTTGGCCAAGTTGACGTCAAAGACCGCCCCCAGGCGCCGCTCTCCGCTATCTTTTCGGTTTCGGCCAACCGCTGGCCCACCTGTTCGGCGATCGTTCTACCACCGGCACCTACCTCGCGTGAGATGGTGATTGCAAGCTGCGGTACGCGAGGCTTTTCTGGGAACGCCGCTTGGGATTGCAGGTAACTGCCAAAGACGTCAATTTTCATTAGTCCGAGAGCATCCTTTTGCTTTCTTCTTTACCTTAACCAGAGGCGATAGTACTATGCTTTTCCGCTTTTGGCTAACCCGTCACGTCAGTTGTGCATCTCATACCAGTCGCGTCACCGTTCGCGACTCCAGTTCACCTCTATGAAATAACATTCTTCTATGTATCGAAGGTCCAGGCTGCCTTTGTAGCGTGATGGAGTGCTTCACCGATGGCGCGCGGGAGGTGGATGTCCGTCGTTTTGATCACGATTGAATCCACCTTCTCTTCGATCCCCATGATCCGATGAAGCGGATGTTCCCGGTTTTCTTGCTGTTCCTGGTGCCGAGCCAGTTTCAGAATTTCTGTTCGATGGCTTACTGCAAACGAGCCACTCACGGTAACTATGCCTGCAGGGTAGCAATCGTCGGCACGGTGACATGCTTGGCAAGTCTGTCTGTGCGCGTCGATTGGCCCCAATCGCCGGGCCAAATTCCATGCTAGCTGCTACGCATCCCGCAAGCTTGCCTGATTCTGACGGATTTCACGCATGTCGGGTGAGCGAAAGGAGGAAAAGGATAAAAAGTAACATCGTAGGCGCTCCCGCTCGGCCTCGGGCCTGGGCTCGAACAAGCCCAGGTGAACGCCTTTGCTGTGAGCGTTCAAGCCGGCTACAGCGCGGCCGAGGGTCAGCGCCTCCTTCCAGTAAGCCGAGGGTGCTATGAGCTCTGCTCTCGCATCCTCAGACCTGCCGTACTTCGCCGAGCGAGGATCGGGGCCGCCCCTCCTGCTCGTGCACGGGCTGATGGTCACCGGCGAGATGTTCGAACCGGTAATTGAGCATTTTGCAACCCGACATCGTGTGATCGTCCCAGACTTGCGTGGCCACGGGCGGAGTCGGGGACTTGGGCCGCCGTATACAGCCACGCAGCTCGCATCTGACCTGTCGCGCCTGCTCGACCATCTGAGCATCGACTCAACCGCGGTGCTCGGCTACTCGATGGGCGGCGCAATTGCGCAAGAATTGTTCCTTGACCACCCGAAGCGATGCGATCGTCTCGTGCTCGCATGCACCTACGCTTTTAAGACGGCGACATTTCGCGAGAGGCTCGACGGGTTCCTCGTGCCGCTTCTCCTCAACGTCATGGGTATGAAGCGGTTCGCGAAGTTCGCCGTCTCACAGCGCGTGAAGGAACTCGGGAAGGAACGTGCCGACTGGGTCGCTGGCCTCATCGCGAGCCAGGACCGCAAGTTAATGGTGTCCGCGTGGAGGGCGGCGATGGCTTTCGACAGCAGGCGCCTCCTCGCCCACATCAATTGTCCGACGCTCGTTGTCGCCGCCTCCAACGATCACAGGGTACCGCTCCACCACGCGAAGATGCTCCACGACGGTATCACTGGTTCTCAGCTCGTCATTATCGATGGCGCCAACCACGCGCTCATCTGGACGCGCCCAGACGAGTTCTTGGGGGTGACCAACGAATTTCTCGACGCCTGATCCGACCGTGCTACTGCAGCCTAGTCAACGATTTAACTGAAATCGACAAGTGACCTGACTAGGCAAAGCACCAGTGCCTCCTAGACCAAGGACACCCCTGCGTTGACGCTTCTAACAGCGCGGTGGATCGCTGAAAGATGTTCGGATGTGGTCCCGCAGCAGCCTCCAACGATCCGTACGCCGGCGGCAAGTAGCTGTAATGTGGTTGTTGCCATCTGTTCAGGCGTGGCGTCGTATACGGCGCGACCGCCCTCTGTGCGTGGGGAGCCGGCATTAGGCTGGATTATTACGTGCGCGCGACCCGCCA
>CAZMNG010000106.1:0-8865 GCA_964567505.1 uncultured Chthoniobacterales bacterium | reverse complement strand
GTTCGAAGGCATCCTGTTGGCCTGCGAAATGTCCAAACTGCAGCGGTCGCCTCGGAGAGGCGACCCTATCTGTGCGCGGTTCTGTGATGCGATTAGTTCAGGTGAAAAGGCTCGATAGGGGTAGCGGCTCGACTGAGCTCGCCGAAGTCTCTCCGAGCTGCCCTTTTGGCCGCGGCCTAATCGCCTCGGGGTATCTATATGTACCGCTAAACAGGAACGGAGGGACGGTCGAAGTCATTTCCAGGCCCAGCCTGAATATTTCATCCGGCCTGGGCCGGATCGGCATTCACTCCGACGGATGTCGGAGCTGTGTGTGCATTTTTCACGCGGTGTGAAAAATGCAGGCCAGAGATAGTGTTATTACGTCTTCCTGTCTCGCTCCTAACCCGCAGTTTTCATCACATGAAAAGTGCGCCGCGTCTGCAGCGGCTCTGCGAGCTGCTCGGCGCGGCCGATTCTCCAAAATGGCAAAATGCACTTTGCATTTCGCCATTTTGCGGGGTTAGCCCCCAAAGAGTCCGGCGGCTGCCGGACGGTTTCGGCCCTCCGGGTGCATATTTCTGCGAAATATGCAGGCTAATCTAAGCCGAGATCCTTTCAATCGTCCCGCTGGGACGGGGCTATTTTTCTCATGACTCCAGGCACTTCGTGCCTGGCTACTTTCAGCCTGTCCCTCCGGGACAAAAGCCATTCGCCCCCCTCTCGAGCGCATGTCCAAACTCCAGCCAGCGGCTCGCAGAGCCGGTTCAGACGCGGCCCACTTTTCATGTGATGAAAAGTGCGGATTAGCGCTCACTCCGATCTCGATTTTAGATTGCGCAGCGGAGTCCGCGCAACGTAATGTCATGCGGTGTTTCTCAGTTCGCATGCCTGGCACTTCCGATAGATCCGAATCGTTTGCCGCTATGCAACCGGTGCCAGAAGCCCGTTCGTGGGCGGAGGAGGTTGCCGGACGATTATGGATGCTACAGGCCAGCTTCGCGGACGACCCTGCAGCGGCTCGCCACGATTATCTCGTCGAAGAGATCGAACGCTCTATTAAAGATGTCCCCGAAAGCAGGCGCTCGGAATATCTGGCCGCGCTCATGGAGCGTTTTCCCGGGCCGGAACGCATCGATGCGCCCTATTTCAAACCACCCGAAGTCGAGACCGTTGAACGAACCGCTCAGGATGTCGCGAACGAACTCATTTCCCGGTTATCAGAATTCTCCAAAGAGGAACGAGCCGCGCTTGCTCAAAAGCTTCAGGCTCTCGGCCTTTTTGTTGCGCCCGGAGCCGGCATCGAGCTTCCGCTGGAACTGCTCGGCAAGCTCGGAGTCACTCCTCAAGAGACTCTCGACGAAGAACGGCTGATAAAGCTCTTTACCGTGTTGCTCGAGATATTTGTCACGCTCGATCACTTGATCTGGAGCGTTTGGAAAAATGTCGCTCCAAAATCGAGTGTACGCCGGGATCAAGGAAGCGATAATCCCAGGCGCACAATTGGACGCTATCTCGCCGGGGACCGTGAAGTTGCGACCCTGCAGATCACGCAAATGCTCGATAAGACCAGACAGCTCACCGCTGGATTGCTCTCCGCCATTGGGCCGGCGGGAGAGATATTTGCGCGCAAATACCTGGAAAAATTTGCTCCCGATAAAATTCGCGCGGGTATTGAATCGAAATCGCCGGGGTTCGTCGCGAACATCGATCAGAAATGCTGGCGCCGCTATCTGGAATTGGCTGCTGACCTGAGCGGACACGCCGTTGAGACCCAAATGGTGGAAGGAATTGTGACCTACACGGAGGAATTGATTTCAAGATCAGAATTCCGCGGCCGTTGATTGATTTCACGGATTGGGCTCCGGGCGCGAGACTGGAATTTTATGCAAGTACACTGGCATGAAGGATTGTTTCTGCTGCCGCATCATCTGCAGCGGATGCAACGAAGCGTCGTCGACCTCTCGTCCTCGGAGCGGCGTCTCAACTGGGCCTATCCCTACGGTCTGATCGACGCACGGCTTTCCAATGACGATCTGGAAAGTATGCGACTGCGGTTCGATCGACTGCACGCGATCATGCCGAGCGGGCAGGAAGTGCGATATCCGCAGGAGGCCGAACTGCCGGCCATCGACTTTAAGCAAGCGTTCGAGTCGCGCGGACGGTTCGTCGTTTATCTCGGCGTGCCGCTCTGGTTTGCTGCACGCGCCAACAGTATGAACCCGGGCCAATCCGGTGATCCCCGGGCCAAGATTCTTTATCGGATCGCAGAGACGGATGTAGCCGACGAAAACAGCGGAGAAAACGTTAAAACAATCCTCCACCGACGAGTCAATGCCCGACTCTTGCTTGAAAACGAGGACCGGTCGGATCTGGAAGTCATCCCTCTGCTACGTGTGATGCGCGCGGCCGGAGAAGAGGTCGGAATGCCGAGGCGCGACCCGGAATTTGTCGGACCCTGCTTGATTTTAAACGGATCCGCAACGCTCCGTGAACTGGTCCGCGACCTCAGCGGCCAGGTGCTTGCAAGTCGTCAGGAGCTTGTGCTCCAGATCACGCGAGGCGGCTTCAGCATCGACACCATGCGCGGAATGCAGTTTGAGCAGGTGTTACGGCTCCAAACACTGAACCGGTACGGGGCGCGGCTCGAGGCGCTCGTTGAGACGCCTAACCTTGCGCCGTTCGATATTTATCTGGAACTCCGAGAAATTCTCGGAGACCTCGCCGCGCTGCACCCGGACCGCGATCTCTATCCGTCGACGCCGTATCAGCACGACAATCCTTATCCCTGTTTCAGTGAATTAGCGGCAAAAATTCGCGAGCTGCTGCGAGGCAGTGTGGCGCCGAGCTTCCTGAAGCTTCCGTTTATCAAAACAAACGGCGTTCTGAAAGCCAGTATGACGGACGAGCATTTCCTCAAGCCAAGCGATTATTTTCTCGGCATACGCACCAAAGAAGATCCCCGGTCGCTGGCGCAACTGGTAGAGGATCCTGACCGGTTCAAGCTCATGCCTGAAAGCATGGCAGGACGAGCTATCCGCGGCGTGATTCTCAAAGAAGAACGCTTCCCGCCCCTCGAACTGCCGGCTCAATCGAACCTCTACTATTTTCGACTGCTCCGCGGTGAAAGCGCGCGAAGCTGGCAACAGATCCAGACCGAACGGTCCGCCGTGGTCCGCTGGACCGGCAATGACTCTGCCGATTATGATCTGACGCTCTATATGACGCTCCCGAAATCGGAGGCTTAGCTACAATGACACCGCTCGAACTCTGCGAACCAATCTTCACCAGGATCTGCGTGCTCAACCGGCTCGGCCGTAGCCGTGCCGGATTTCTCGACAACGACCAGCTGCGCACCGAAATCGAACAGTTGTTCGCCGCAGTTCGAGCGTCGGCCGAAGCGGATCCGGCGCTGAGAGTCCATTGGCAAAAGCTGGAGGTGCCAATGATCTTTTTCGTCGATTCGATGATCTCAGAAAGCGGGCTCGCAGCGGCGTCGACATGGAATCGCAACCGGCTTGCCTACGAACGGAAAGAACTCGCCGGCGACGAAAAATTCTTCGATCTGCTGGACGAAACACTGAACGATCCAAGCGATGAAGCAAGCCAGCGGCTGCTGGTCTTTTACACTTGTCTAGGCCTGGGATTCACCGGCTGGTATGCCGGTCAGCCTGAATATCTCCGAGGCAAGATGCTCGACGTCAGTCAACGCATTAAAACGGCGATGGACACCGATAAGACGGTGAAGATTTGCCCGGAAAGTTATCTCAACGTGGATACTCGTGACCTGGTGGAACCTCCCGCTTCACGGCTGGGAGGAATTGCAATCGTGTTTGCCGGGCTCTGCCTGATCGTCGTGATGGTTGAGATCTACCTCTTTCATACCGCCTCCCTTTCGTTGACGGATTCTCTCACCGCAGTCGGCTCTCAAGAGATTTCCAAGTGACCGCCTACCGTATAATCCTTGCGTGAAAGCGTTAGCCTTCCTCTTCAACGCGTTTGCAAGCCTGGCGCTCTGGGTCAAGCTGCTGATTTTCTTTTTAATTGCCCTCGCACTGTTCGGCACCTACTACGTGTTCGGAGTCCAGGCCGCGTTGCTGGTTGCCGCGGGCATCGTTGCGCTCTGGCTGCTGGTCGCTTTGTACATCCTGCTGGTGTTCTGGCTCCGCCAGCGCCGAGCCGCCCGAATGCGGGGTGAAATTGCGGGTGCCGGCGCAAACAGCGGAGTGATCGATACCGCAGCGCGGGCCCGGCTCGAAGACCTGCGAAGCAGTTTTGCGAAAGGGATCGAAAAGTTCGAGTCAGCCGGCAAAGACTTTTACGGGTTGCCCTGGTACGCAATCGTCGGCGAGCCCGGCTCAGGCAAAACCGAAGCGATCCGGCACTCGCAGGCCGGGTTCCCACCAGGGCTCCAGGACGAATTCCAGGGCGTCGGCGGCACGATCAACATGAATTGGTGGTTCACCAATTATGCGGTCATTATCGACACCGCCGGCAGATTGATCTTTGAAGAAGTTGAGCCGGGCGCAACGAGCGAGTGGCGGGAGTTTCTCGCGCTTCTGAAAAAGCATCGATACAACTGCCCTGTCAACGGGCTGCTGCTAACGATCCCGGTTGAAAGTCTGATTCAGGATTCTCCCGAAGAAATGGAGCGCAAGGCCGGCAAAATCGCCCGGCAGCTTGAAGTGATCCAACGCGAACTGGATATCCGGTTCCCCGTCTTTGTTCTTGTCACAAAGTGCGATCTGATCAACGGATTTCGCGAATACTTCGAGCCGCTCGACGATCCCAGGGCGCAGCAGCAGATGTTCGGGTGGTCCAACCCGGCCCCGCTGGATGCTCCGTTCAGACCGGAACTCCTCGAGGACCAGCTGCGAACGATTGCGCAACGGCTCCGCAGACGCCGGCTCGGTATGCTAATGGATCCGATGCCGGTCGAATCGGGTAACCGGCGGACCGATGAAGTCGACCGGCTCTACGATTTTCCATTAAGTTTGAGTGCGCTTGCACCGCGTTTGCGGCGGTACCTGGAAACGATCTTTGTGGCCGGTGAGTGGTCCTCCCGGCCGTTGTTCCTGCGCGGAATCTACTTCACTTCCTCCATGCGCGAAGGATCCGCCCTGGATGAGGAACTTGCGCAAGCCATGGGCCTGCCGGTCGACCGCCTGCCGGCCGGGCGCGCCTGGGAACGGGATCACTCCTATTTCTTGAGAGACCTCTTCCTGGACAAAATCTTCCGTGAGGACGGTCTCGTCACCCGCGCGAGCAACACCGATCGACTTTTGCTGTATCGGAAACTCCTGCTTTTCGGTGCCGGAGTCATTGGATTGCTCTGCCTGCTCGGGTTCGGCCTTCTTGGCTTCCGGTCCCTTCAGGAGAGCATCGGCGCGCAAAGCGGCTTCTGGGCGCGTGCACGAGAAGGCTGGCGCGGAAAAACCTGGGACCCGATTGTTGTGCCGGACCCTGCCGGGACCTCGCTGTATCAATACCGCGGCGATCAACCCGTCGGGCCCGGCCTTACACCGGAAACGCGGGCCGATTTCCATCACCCGGAGTTTGTCATTACCGATTTTCACGAAGCGCTCCGAGAGCTTGCGAGCAAACCTCTCGACATCCCATGGATATTCGGCCTGTTTGCTCATTCAGGGACCGATCCCGACCGGGGACGGCAGCATGCCCAGCGGGTTCTGTTTGAAGATAGCGTCGTAAAACCGCTCCTGGACGCGACCCGCCAGAAGATGAGCGAGCCCAATCCCGTTCTTCCGGCGAGCGGTAAACCGGATCCGAGACCACCGGAGAAGGTCGCCGCCCTCGAAGCGCGAGCGCTCGCTGCGCTCGTTCACGTGGAAATCCTGCTCCGTCGGAATTTTGGCCAGTCGGCCGATAACGCTCCCGGAACCAACTTCCTCGCGCCTCTGATCGAATATGTCGCGGACCGGTCAAACGAGCCGAGGCTTGTCGACATCATGAACTGGACCTATACCGAGAATCCGGATGGGCACGACAAATGGCCGCTCGATTGGGCCGGTGGCGGGTCAACACTGGCCGAAAACACTGCAATCCGAGTCGGGCTCGATCATCTCCTTGCCGGTGCCCGCGAGCAAATTCAGAACCGGGCCGCCAACCTGCAGTTACTCGTTCAGCTTGCCGCTCTGGCAAAGCAGTACCAGGCAGTCGAAACGGATCTTTCCACAAAGACCGGGATCAAGGACGACCCGGCGGCGAGCGATCAGGCTGTCTCAATCATGTTTGACAAGCTGAACACGGCAAAGATCGCGCTTGAAGAAAAATTGGCAGCGATTCGACGGGGCGGCGTATTTACTGACGGGCCCGAGACACTTGTCGCCGGTTACCAGAATCTCACGACAGGAAACGAATCCCGATTTGGCCAGATCGCAGCAATCCAAGCCGATATCGAAAGAGTCTTGCCAAATCCGAACCCGAATGGGAACGCCCTGACGAATATTCTGCAGGCGCTGCCGAAGGACGACAGCAAGCTTGCGCTCCTGCGCGATATCAAAGCGAAACTGAGCGACATTTCCGATCAACTGAAAACTCAGGTTGCCGGCGCAATCAGCCAGCCACAACTCGATGAGTTCAAGGCAATCGATGACACCATTTTCGCGCCGGTGACCGATCAGCAGCCGAGCTATCTCGCACGGTGGAATTTGTACCGCGAATGCCAGAGTGGCGCCCCGCAATTTCAGTATAAGGCAGGAATGAAATTGATCGGGATGGGTTGGAAGCCGTTCGAATTGCTGAAGGGCGCGCTCGCGACGCTGAGTGCCAAGGTTGAAGATTATCCCGGCAAACTCAGAGAGCCTTTCCTGGCTACCTGCGATTATCTGCTTCGCCGGGACGAAGAGACGCAACGCGACGCTTTCCTGGGCAGCTATCTGAAACAAACGAAGACACTGCTCCGTACGTACGTGCGGTTCCCGCTGCTTTGGCCGCCGGGTCCCGACAACCTCACGATGACCGTCGATCAGCTTCGCCAGATCAAAGTGGTGATCAACACGATACGAGGGGATCTTCAGTCCGATACGTTCACCAAAATGCCGCCTCAGTCCCGACAGGCGCTGACGGATATGGCAAAAGGTCTTACCCCATTGTCCGCTCTGTGTGACACGATTCTCAAACCGGACGGTTCGGTTTCCAAGGTGACGGTCACGTTACTGAACGGACAGGCACAACGACAATTGTCAGGACCGGATCTTGCCCCGATGGCAACGCCGACTCCGCCTCCGCCGCCACCGCGCCGATCCATCCTGAGCCAGCTCTTCACGGGCGACAAACCGACACCGACTCCGGAACCGACGCTTCCGTACGATCCCCGCAACTGGAACGGGATCATGCTTGTCGAAGGTGGCAAATCCAAGCTCTTCCGCCACGGGAGTGGCGTCCTGCCGACCGACGCCCCCGCCGATACGTCGCTTGGAACATATCCGATCGACACCCCTTTTCATTTTTTTGTCTTCCACACCCCAACCGGCGGAGGATCTGAAGTCGTTGACTGCGGTGAAAATTGGTCCGCTCTCAGGACGATTGGCAGATTCGGGGGAAAGCCTGTGGATGTCGGGCAGGTCTGGCGGGTCTCGCTCAGACCCGGAGAGCCGACAGCTGTCTGGATTCAGTTGACGTTTGAGACGCCCCTGCCGCCTCTCGAATCCTGGCCGACCGTGGATAGCCTGGGCCTCCGAGATTTTACCGGGCCATGACTCGATTCCCAAAGATCTTCCTGCGCGAACCGCTCAACGGGAAAGTTCACGTTGCCGGTTTCGGGAAGCATCCGGCATGGCACGACCATATCGACGATATCGGGCTCGATACCGAAACATTGGTGTTGACAAAAAAGCTGCTCTATTCCCAGGGAATCGCAACCCAGCTCGCGTCCGGCGCGTGGGATCAAATCGAGAAATCGGGCAACGCCATCCAGTTCGATCATCGATTTTGCTGGAGCCGGAAATGCCAGACGATCGCGGGAGCCATCTGGGCTTCCTCCGATGGAAAGGGACGAACCCGGTTCCCAATGATTATTTGCGCACAGGCCGATGTGGAAGGCTGGAAGGCCATCGACCAGTTCCTGGGTCCAATCGATCAAATGGGGATGAACTCCAAATCGGCGCATACGCCGGCCGAGTTCCGCGAATTGATCACCCGGCTCGAAGCCGAGCTTTATCAGCTGCTCCACTCTCCTTCCGGCGTCGATCCCTCATCCGAGATGACGGAATCACAACAAAGTTCCATTCTGCCGGAATTGATCACTCTCGCGGCCGGCATCAAAAATAAGGTTCACCGCAGCCTCCACGAATCGATGCGACCCGGCGGATCACACTTCCGGTTAGCCTCCTTTTTGTCTGGACCAGGCAAGAATCTGAGTTTTTGGTCGGCCTATCTCGCAGCGCTGGGACTTCCATCGAGCCCTCCATGTCTCGCGATTGCCCCAATTGGAAAGCCGTGGGTGGATCTCATTGTAGGCGAGCCGGTCGATAACGATTTCTTTTGTCTCCGAGCAAATCAGATAGCGCTTCCGGCCACCTGGCTCGAGATCGTCGAAACTGATCGACGCAAGGTGGAATTAACAGCCAGAGACTTTCTCCGCGCGACCAGACTTGGGCAGGCTGCAACCGTGTCCCAGCAGCGCTCCTGGTGGACGAGCCTGTTCAATCGGTAACCTGGACCTCCCGGATTAGCGCGAAATAGCAGGTACTTTGTTGCGATCAAAATGGACCTGCCGGTCCGGCGCATGCCGATGGGCGTCACCATTTCGCAGTAATATGCACCCGGTGGGCCGAAACCGTCCGGCGGCCGCCCATAAGCATTAACTTAAGCAAAGCCTCGGCGGGTGAATGCATTTTGTCCCGGAGGGACAGCATGATAGTAGCC
>CAZMNG010000105.1:0-8868 GCA_964567505.1 uncultured Chthoniobacterales bacterium | reverse complement strand
CCGATCGCTCGCTGCGGGTCGCGCGTCATTCTCGCGAACCGGTAGCGCCGCCGATTCAGCCCGCCCGGTAATGGACACTCACCGAGCGATACACGTCGCTGTTCCGCTCCGCGGAATAGAAAAAGAGCTGGATGCTACTTCCTTGGCCTTGCCACTGGTATCCGATGACCGTCTGCATCACGTCGCCCTCGGGCTTTTTATCCTTTACCAGGACCGTAGCGGGGCCGTAGCGCGATTCGAGCGTCTGCCGGGCGCTGTCCAGGAATTGTTCATAGGCCACCAGGTCCCACTCCGGACGCTGGTATTGCAGTTCGACCTCGACAAGATCTTTCTCGGTGCCGAAGTAGATAATGGTCTGCTTGAGCGCCGGCTGAATCAGGCCTTCGATTGTCCAGGCGTCGCGACCCTGAACGACCGACTTTTCAACAATGGTTGCGCCCGCCCGTGAAAGTATTTTCGCGATCTCTTTCTGAGTTTCGCCCCAATATAGACCGAAGGGCGGAGCGATTTGCTGGGCAAATGTCTCCTGGATATTCACGAAACTTAGCAGTCCGATCACCAGCCACAGAACCCAAGCGCGTATCGGCCACATAGACAGTGAGAGCTGAATACCGCTAATCTAGAGCCAGCGCATATGCACGGTCAACGAGAACCGGATGGTCAAAGCTCGACTTGAAAGTTCACTGAACCTCCTCAGGCGGGACATGTCGCGGCCGCCGATTTTCGTCGGTGGCAACAAAAGTAAATGTCGCTTCTGTGACCTTGTTCCGGATGTCAGCGGTCCGGCTCCGCCGCCACGCCTCGACTCGAATCGTCATCGACTTTCGGCCGACGCGGACGACTTCCGCGTAGAGACTCACTTCGTCACCGATAAAAACCGGTTCATGGAAAATCATTCCGTCGACGGCGACAGTCGCGCACCGTCCCCGGCACCGGCGACTTGCAGCGTTTGCTGCCGCAAGGTCCATTTGGGACATGAGCCAGCCTCCAAAGATGTCCCCGGAGGGATTGGCGTCTGCCGGCATCGCTATCGCGCGGATGAGAGGTTCGCGTTGCGGTAATTGAGAGGAGTCGGGCATAGCAGGGCGGCGGATCTGGATTCACTTCCTCACCTGGGCAGCCCGTAACGTGAGAAAACCGTCTCGAACGGCGATGTAAGGATCGACTGCAGCCGACGTGATTTGGTCGTACGTGTCAACGGCCTTCGGGAGCCCGTTCACAAATTTCGCCGCTCCAAGAGAAAAGCTGATTGTGTCGCTGATAAACGCGTGGTGAATGAGGCCAATCGCGTGCCAATTGAGCGGGTAGATCACAAAATCTCCTGCGTAGCCCACCAGATCACGGCAATCGGAGGGTCCAAGGCCCGGTACGACAAGATACGGCCCCGTGGAAATGCCCCAGACGCTGAGTGTCTGGCCGAAATCTGCGGCAGGCACATTCGCGATCGCCGGAATCTTCTCGGAGGGACGCATCCATCCGCCGGCGCCTACTGTGCTGTTGACCAGGAACTTGCCTGTCTCCTGTGCCGAACGCTGGATTTTGCCTTGGAGCACGCAGTTAATGAAACGCACGGGATATTGTGCGTTGTCGAACACGTTCGTTATCCCGGTGCGAATCGGGGCGGGGACAACCGCCGCATACCCGCGTGCAAACGGCCGAAAAGCGAACTTGTACAGGGTGTCGTTGATGCGAAACATCTCGCGGTTAAATCCCTGAAAAGGGTCGTTCACCTTCTGCACGGGGGTATTGGTGAAATCGTCCGGCACAGAAGACGAATTGGACGGCGCCGGTTGAGCCGTTGCGGAGTTGCCGGAACCGGCGCAATCCGAGACGCAAACGAAGAGCGCGAACAGAGCCAAAGTGTAGCTTTTCACGCGTGGGAGACCTCCGGCGAAGCAAGCTTGGCCTCGAGGGCTCGGATGACCGCTCCAGAGCCTCCTTTTTGAATGAGCTCGTCAAATTGCGCGCGATAATTTGCGACGAAACTGACTCCTTCAATCAGAACGTCGTAAATCCGCCATCCAATCGGAAGCTTTACGAGCCGATACGTAACCGCAAACGGCTCGTTACTGCTGGAGGCGGTGACCTGCGTCGGAATTTCGCATCGATCGGGAGCAAGCAAAGTCGGCGAACCGAAGGTTATCTTCGGCCGCTGCGTGCCGACCACGCGCGCGGCGTAGGTCCGGGTCACAAGCTGACTGAATAGATCCGTTATACGTTTCTGATCATTGGCCGAGAATTGCCTCCAGCCCGGACCCATGGCCTGCCGCGTCACTAGATCGAACGCGACACATTTTCCAAGAGCCGGTCGGACACGTTCTGCCAGGCTATCATTCGATCGGCCCGAATAAGCGATTGAGACAACTTCATCGACGGAACTCCGTAGCAAAGCGAGCGCATCATCCGCGGAAGCAGCATTTACCCTTAGCCCGGTGCCCGCGAGAAGCATCGCGAAAGCATAAATCAAGATGGTTCGTAAGAGATTCAACGGCATAGTGATCATTTTGGGGCGGTTGGAGATGGAGCGGGTGATGAGGAGATGTTGCCAAAGGCAAACCGGCTGACCAGGGACTCAAGATCCAGAGCGGATTCGGTGTCGGTGATCAGGCTGCCGGGTGCGAGGTTCTTACTATCTGAGCCCGGAGACAGAGCAATAAATTTGTCTCCGATCAGACCGCTGGTCTTGACTGAGGCGATCGTGTCCAGTGGAAGCTGGACAGTTTCTTTCACCTTCATGTGAACTATCGCGGCGTATTGCGGATCCAGGTCGACTTTCACAACCCGCCCGATCGGGACGCCGGCGATAAATACCTGGCTGCCGGATTTGAGGCCGCCGACGTTCGTGAACCTAGCACTGACCAAATAGCTCGATCCGCCAACGGCGACCCCGGAACCTGCCTGTAGCGCGAACCAGACAACCGCCGCGATGCCGATTAAGACGAATGCGCCCACTTCAAGCTCGATGTTGGACTGCTTCATGTTCGATGCGGACTAGTTGTCGTCTTCTCGCCGGATTGCAACGTTACTGTCTCCAAAGCTTTTCACAATGCAATCGTCCGAAGCTGTGAACTCAGAAGGCGTTCCTTCGAATCGAATCCGGCCTTCATCCAGCAGAGCGACCCGGTCACTCGCGGCGAGCGCTTCAGGGACGTCATGCGTCACGATGACCGCGGTGAAATCAAATCGGCGCCTGTATTCCACAATCATTTCGAATACAGCCGTACGCCCTGGTGGATCCAGGCCCGCAGTCGGCTCGTCAAAAAGCACAAGGTGCGGATGCGTGACAAGCGCTCGCGCAAGCGCCAGACGTTTTTGCATCCCGCCGGAGATCTGCGCCGGAAAATGGTCCGCGAACGCATCCAGCCCAAGGCTGATTAGAGCGTCATGCGCCGCCTGCAGGATATCGTTCCTCGCCAGTCGAGTCGTTTGTTCCAAAGGCAAGGCGACATTTTCCAGGACGGTGAGCGAATCAAAAAGCGCGTTAGACTGGAATAGATAGCCGCAACGGGAACGGATGCCGCCGATTGATTCCCTTTCGAAACGGACTACTCCGGCGTCGGGCGCGAGCAATCCGGCAAGGCACTTGAGAAAGACCGACTTTCCTGCGCCGCTTCGACCAAATATGGAGACGATGCTGCCGCGGGGCACCGCCAGGTCGACCGTGTCTAAGATCACGTGTCCGCTGAATTCTTTGCGCAGCCCGGAGACTGTCAGGATTGGGTGCGGCGAAAGCTCAGTCATATGAGAAACGAGGTGATCAGGTAATCGGCCGCCAACGTCGTGATGCTGGCCAGGACGACTCCGCGCGTCGTCGACAGGCTCACCGCGCGGGATCCTGAGACGCCGAGCCGCCGATGGGTTGTGAATCCGCTATGGCAACAGATCGCGATCGTAAGCAGCCCAAACACCGTAGCCTTCAGCAGGCATTCGGTCAGATCCGCCGGCCGAACGGCAGAGTGAACCGCCGACCAGTAAACCCCGGGATCCAGCCCGAGCAGGAGCGATCCCGAAAAATAACCGCCCGCCAGTCCAACGAGCGTGAATACGGTGGTCAATATCGGGAAAACAACCAGTGCAGCGAACAGCCTGGGGGTGATTAGATACCCGATCGGGTCGATCCCCATTGTGGTGAGGGCATCAATCTGTTCGCTGTTACGGTGGATCCCGATCTCTGCGGAGATCGCAGACCCGGCTTGACCGACAATCATGAGCGCTGCAAGCACCGGGGCGAGTTCCCTTGTGAGCGTGAGCGACACAAACGTTCCGAGAAGGCCTTCAGAACCGAACCGGGCAAGCACGTAGTAGCCTTGAAGCCCTAGAACGAGACCTGCGAACAAGCCGACAATTGTCACCACGGGCAAGCAGCGAACCCCCTGTTCGTGAACTGCACGCACCCATCGCCCTCCCAAATGTCGAGTCGCCGGAACTGCGGCGACTGCGCGTGACGTAAACATCGCAAAATCGCCAACACCGGCAGCGGCGGCCAAACTGTTTTGACCGACCGCTTGCAACAATCTCATCATTTTGACGACTCCAATAGTTGAGCCGGAAGCGTTTTGCAAGGGAGTCCGGTAATCCTCACAGGGTCGGGTTGCCTGGTCGGTCACATCCGTCGGTGCGCAACGGCCGGAAACCCGGCCGCTCTCTGTCCGGACAATCTTCAGGAGCACGGCGGCGAAGCCGCCGGTCCGAATAATTGACACTCGACTGCGGACTCTAACGCGCATTTTTCACGGGGTGTGAAAAATGCGGGTTAGTGTATGCGCTTGAGTTACCAGTCAAATGCAGGTAATCCCCAGTGCATTGGTGCGCAGTTCTCCCGCAGATTCCGGATTCAACTCCAGCCCAAAAGTCAATATAAATTCTTGAATCCCTGGGCGGCAGTGAGCCATTCTTAGGGCTATGAACGAGGCAGAAATTGAGCATCGTTTTGAGGAGATCCGAAATGAGCTGAAAGCGTACAGGGAGCAACTTGAGTCGTTCAAAGAGGATCTGCAGATTCTACTAAAGCACCGTTCAATTGCTCACCGCGACATTGTTGAAACAGCGCAACAGATTGGCAATGCAGCGTTCGACCAGTCCGACGTTCACAGATGCCGGAAATTCCTAGAAAAATACGAGATTCGCAAAGGCTTCTAACCTTCATCGCCCTCAATAGGGTCATATCTCAACAATCAACATTTGTATGCACAAATGTTGATTGTTGAGATATGACCCTGTTTCGATTCTCAGCGCCTTGCACATTACGCGAGTGCGCAAGCTAACCATCGAGGAGGAGATCAAATACTTGAAGAATCGATCTTTGACCTGTCCCTCCTCTCCTTGCTCTAACGAAGCAGCATAAACGCTGCACCGTCGATCAGCGTCGGGACCAGGGCTCCGAGGAAGAGGTACAACGGCGAAATTCCGGCCTCACCGAATCGCGACGCGAGGATTGATTGACCGGCGGGATTTGGCGAGTTGGCTATTACGGTTAGACCTCCTCCGGTGACCGCCCCAACCATCACCGCATATTTAAGGGCGTCAGAGAATCCGGGAACAAGGGATGCAAGGTAAGTGACCGCGGCATTGTCATTAAAAGCAGTGAGGATTGTCGCTGCGAGCATCAATGGCAACTCACTCAGGCTCCCCAGGACAGGTCCTATCCACCATTGCTGGCAACCTCCGTGAATGATTAAGGCGGCGAGGAAGAACCCGACGAGTAACGGTGGCCGCAGCGCAATCGCATGCTGGTTCAGTCGCGTCGCTGAGACAAACGCGAGAAAGAACAGAAAACCCAGCATCACCAGCACGGGATACTGTGCGTTCGCTATCGTCCAGCAGAGAAAGAGGATATGCATGCCGGTGATCCGCCAGGGAATTGGCCGGCGCCCTTCTTGATCTTGATCTTCTTCTGGAATGTTAGTCGCAAGTCTGCCGAATTCTTTCCGGAACATCGTGAGATACAGCAAATTGGACAACACGATCCCGATGACGGCTTTCCAACCGAAATGGGTTAGCATGTATGCCAGGTCCCAGTCCCAAGAGTTCGCGACGATCACAACCGGAGGAGACGCAAACTGGGTCAAGACTCCGCCCACCGAGATATTGACGAACAGGAGGCCGAGGGTTGCGTATTTTAACGTCTCCGATGGTTTCAGGCTGTAGAAGCGACGACGCAGTAGAAGGGCGGAGATCGTCATTGCAGCTGGTCCCGTGATGAAGGACCCGAGCAATGGGCCAAGGGTGAGAATTGCCAACCACCACGAAGCCGGTGTTCCTTTTCCAATTGCCGAAACTTTGGCGATCACGGTTTCGGTAAAACGAATGATCGGGAGCGAACTGGCCATCGCCATGATCACGACGACAAAAATTGCATCCGTTACATTTGCGTTCCCGACATAGTCAACCATCGTTGACCATCCGTGGAACGCTATAATCGCAACGAAAAGCGGGATTAACCAGACGCCAAAAACCGCTTCAACTTCGCCCATGAAATAAAACACCTGAGCCCTGAAGAGTAACTTGTCGTGTTTGCTCCCGAAATTCGGTGGGATGTCTTTTGCATGAAGCAAATACTCGATCGCGTCGTAGCTCTGCTGATAGTTAAGAGCAATCTTGCGAAAGTGGCCAGCCAGAAAAGTGTGAACAATCGCTGCGAAAAAGATGATGCTTGCAACAAGGTTTAGCGGGTCCCGCTGAATTCGCTCCGGCAGTTTTCCGAAAAGCGAAGAAATCTGTTGGTCATGGTAGCTCTCGATCGGCAACGGAAAATTCCCCGCGTGCCTCAGTAACCCGGCACCCACGGCCGGGGCTGTCGTCAGCCACACTGATAATCCAATCCCAAGAAGTAGCACCGTTCTACCCATTGAACCCAACACGTTGTCCGAACAAGCTCACGCGAACCAGTAGTTGCCGCTGTTGTCGTAGAAATCCAGTATTTTCGGGCTGAAGACACGACCCAAGCGACTTGAAAGCGGAAGTCTTTGGTGCGTTCTTTGACCGGAACGACGAGGCCAGGCGAGCCATCCGCGGCGCTTTGATCTCATGTATCGCGATGAAACCAACAAAATCGGCCTGGAGAAAACGCATTGGATGAGGTTGGCATTTGCGAAGCCGGACCAGTCCGAATTGGCCCGCGAGAAGTCCAGGTCTGGGGAATTTGGTTGGCTGCCTCCGATGCGGCGCTCGCGTACTATCGCTCGACGCTTTCTTCGGACGAGTGTCATCGCGCCGAACGGTTCAGTTTTGCAAAACTAAGACGCTCCTATACCCTTTCTCGTGGCGGGCTGCGGATCTTACTTGCACATTATCTCGGCTGTCAGCCGAATGAAATCCAACTCATCAGTGAATCAAAGGGCAAACCGGCGCTTCGAGAATCATCCCGGATCCGATTCAACACCTCGCATTCGGGTCAGATGGCACTCTATGCGTTGACACGTGGTTGTGACGTGGGAGTAGACGTGGAAGAACTTCGTAAGATGGACGATTCAGAGGCGATCGCTGTGCGCTACTTTTCTCCCGCGGAAGTGTCCGAATTGCTATCCCTGAAGCCGGAAGACAGGGGCGCCGCTTTTTTCCGGTGTTGGACTCGAAAGGAAGCGTACGTCAAAGCGATCGGAGACGGCCTTGCGATTCCGCTCAACCGCTTTCAGGTAACGATTCTCCCTGGCGCCCCGGCCCGGTTCGTCCAGATAGCCAGCGACTTGGGGTCAGCCAGCGACTGGACGCTACATCATCTGGACGTGGCACCCGGTTACGTAGGGGCCCTGGCGTACCAAGACAGTCAGCGGCCCATCGTGGTCCATCCACCGGTTCGAGCCGACGACTTTCCAGAAGTGCTGCAGGCCGAGGAGGGCACAGGGGCACAGCGGTCAGGCGTTGAGTTATGACTTTACTATTGTAATCGATCGCCGATTTCGCCCCGTCCTCGGGTTGAATTTCCCGGTGCCCCACGCGGCGTAAAGATCATTGAGGATCTGGAGGAACGATGATCATCCACGATACGCCGAAGCGATCCGTAACGATTCCGAAACGCGTGGAGAAAAAGGTCTTGGCCAACGGCATTTGCACCTGTCCGCCGTCGGCTATGGAAGCGAATATCCTCTCTGCTTCAGCCTCGCTGGGTACTGTGAACGACAACGAAAACCCCTGAAAGCTCGACTTCCCTGCGCATCGACCATCGGAAGCCAGCAACGTCGAATCGCCGATACGGAATCTCGCATGCATCACCTTCTCCTCGAATCCAGGC
Source organism: uncultured Chthoniobacterales bacterium (assembly GCA_964567505.1). Taxonomy (GTDB): domain Bacteria; phylum Verrucomicrobiota; class Verrucomicrobiia; order Chthoniobacterales; family JAFAMB01; genus JAFAMB01. The sequence continues at coordinate 638 of CAZMNG010000105.1, read as the reverse complement.
GCGCACATGCCGGGATCCGGGCTGTCCTTGAAACGCAGAAGCATCGTCACCTCAGCGCGGAGCGTACTGCGGTAGAATTCGATCGCTTCCTCGCAGCAGCCATTAAAGAAGAGATAAGGTTGCACAGTCTGTGCGGGAATACTTTTTGTGGTAGTCATGATTTCCTGGAATTATAGTTTCGCTTCATCTTTACGACTAACGTCCAAGCTCCGTGCGCATTTCTCACGGGACGTGAGAAGTGCGGGTTAGCGGTGTTCCCTTAGGATCGGTTCAGCAGGTATATGACGATGGGTGGATGGCGACGTTGTAAATGTGATCTCATTCGACGGCCCGCTTTCCTTCCCCGATGCATTGTACGCCGTGACAACGCAGTAATACGTTTTCCCAGGTATTAAATTCGAAAGAGTGTAGGTCGTTACATTTCCCACATCGACAAATCTCGAGTAGTTCCGGCCGGAGGTAAGACCGCAATGCAAACGGTAGCCCTTCACGCTTCGATCAGGTGATTTATCCCACGTTAAGGTGACGGTAGAGGACCGAATCGCAGGAGTATTTCCTGCCGACGCACCGAAACTCGGAGCGATTAAAGTCGCTCCTAAAAGGATCATGAGGAAAGCATTTTTCACGGGGTATAAATA
>CAZMNG010000104.1:0-8892 GCA_964567505.1 uncultured Chthoniobacterales bacterium | reverse complement strand
GCCTGGCCTTGAGCAAAAATGCCAACCTTAGACAGCTCTCATGAATTGGCGCTGGGATCGTGCGGTCCCTGTCGGATTACGATTGGCAGCGGCCTTCTGAAGTATTACAACCCAAGTGTGAATGTTGTCCATTAGCAGGGTATCAAGCCGTTTGGCTTATTCGTGTGCCGATTCCCGGTTCGCATTGCTCGGCGGCAACAAGAGGAGCATGTGATGAAATCCATTCGAGTGGAAAAACAAGGCGGCCCCGAAGTGCTCAAACTCGTGGATATCCCGCCCATCGACGCACCGGGCCCAGGCCAGGCGGTGGTACGCGTCGTAGCTGCGGGTGTGAATTTCCTGGACGTCGGCCAGCGGCGCGGCACGTATCCCCGCCCAACGCCGTTCATTCCGGGCGTGGAAGGCGCGGGTGTAGTCGAATCCGTTGGCGAAGGCGTCCGGAACGTGAAGCCATCCGATCGGGTGGCGTTTACGGGCCTACCAGGCGCATATGCAGAAGCTATACTTGCCGATGCCGAGCGCCTGATTCCCTTACCCGACGAGTTTACGTTCGAGCAAGGTGCGGCGTTCCCGCTGCAGGGCATGACGGCACACTACCTGATCCACGAATTCCGCCGGCCCGTTCCCGGTAGTTTTGTGCTCATTCAGGCGGCAGCGGGCGGAATGGGAGGGCTGTTGGTGCAATGGGCCAAACACCTCGGCGCGAACGTGATTGGAACAGTCTCGACCGAGGCGAAAGCACGCACGGCGCGCGCCTCCGGCGCTGACCACGTCATCATCTACACAGAGCAGGATTTCGTGGCTGAAGTAAAACGGATCACGAAAGACGGGGGCGCAGATTTGATTATCGACGGGGTGGGCAAAACAACATTTAAGGGCGACCTGGAGGCGGCGGCTATACGCGGTCATATCGTGATCTTCGGCGCAGCTAGCGGTCCTGCCGATCCGGTTTCACCGAATGCACTTATGCCGAATGCGCTCACGGTTTCGGGCGGAAGTTTACAGAATTATCTGCGCACCCGGGAGGAGTTGATGCAGCGCGCGAATGACGTCATCGCGGGAATACGCGCGGGCTGGCTGAAATTGAACATCGGCCGCGTGCTGCCGCTGGCTCAAGCTGGACAAGCCCATGAGGAGCTGGAAACTCGAAAGACACAGGGCAAGCTCGTATTATCCGTCGCAAATTCACCGCCATTGTCCTAAGGGCGGAGCCGAGATGCGCAAGCGTTTCATCCCGGTCGAAGAAGTGTATCCGTTCCCCCACTTATAGTTCATCGCTTCAAACGTTTCAGGATCCGGAATCCTATCCCGAGAAAGACGATGCAAAATGTCCTGAGACTGATGAAAACTATTTCCTTACCGGCTTGCGGATTGGCGCTTAGCTCTCTCTGTGGCCTTCTGCTCTTCTTTATTTTCTACTCGCCTGCCCTCGACTGGGCAGATAGCTCGGGAAATACGCACGCAGCACTCGCGCCGCCGAACTGGCAACTGAGATTCAATAACTCGATTCCACTTGGGTCGGGCGAGCAAAGCTCGGTCGCCGTAGTTCGATCTTCAGGGCTGATCCTGAACTTTTACAAAAACGATGGGGTTGACAACCGGATCTCGTACCGGATCGGAAAGCCCAGCACGGGGAGCGTAGCTTGGGGACCGAGCATACTGACGAGTGCCACTGGAGGCTGGCCTAATGTCGCGGTCACGAACGATGGATACGTAATCGCAGTTTATGGCAGTACACCCAAAAGCACTGAATACCATTATTCCAACTTGTATTACCAGGTCGGATGGATCGATCCGAACGGAGGCGAAAACCAAACCATCTCTTGGAAGACCGGCATTACTCATTGGGACGCCGGTTTCCTTAGCTCAATCGCAATCAATGACCACGGTGTCATCGTATGCGTGTATGAAGCAGCTACCTCAGGTCTTGCTCTTTACTACCGCGTTGGGCATCTTAGAAATTCTGCAGGCGGCGACTACACAATTGAGTGGGATTCCGGTCCGCGGGGAATCCAATACGAGACTGGAAAAAATCCGAGCATTGCGATCAATAACCGCAATCAGGTTCTTGAGGCCCATCAAGTTTATCTGGAAACACTATTGCACTATCGGCGCGGGACAGTCAGCGGAGGTAAGATCACCTTCGGTGACTCCAGGCGATACGACAACCACGCAGTTTTTCCTTCGGTTGCGCTACTGGACGACGGTACCGTCCTGGAGGGGCATCAACTGGGCGGGTTGATTTCAAGAACCGGATCCCTAAGCCTCTCTAATTGGATGGATGTCCAGTGGAATCCTGCGTACAAATTGGATCCCAACAATAATATCGTTTGCGTCAGAATCGCGACCAACGAAACCTTTGCTATCCAAACTCACCAGATATTCGACAACGGAACAAGAAAAACGTTTATCTACTATTCCCTGGCGCCGCTTTGGCAACGGTATGACGATGGCACACTCGTCAAGGGATCCAGCGATAAAGCTTATGTTATTTTAAATAATTATCGACATTGGATTCCAGATCACGCCACGTTTAACGCACTGGGATATGACTGGAGTAAGATTCAATCGCTTTCCGACAACGTCTTAATTGCCATTCCTGAGGCAGGTCGATTTCCTTCCGTTGTGCGGTAGAATCATGAATGGTTTAACGGTCTATGTTGGAAGATTTGGTCCCTCGCGCGAACTCGTGTCCAGTTCCGTCTTTTTTGGAGGATAGGAATGACGAATATCATCGCCCTGATCACGCCAAAAGGAGTCTTCAGCGATACTCGTCGCATTGTCCCCAATCCGCTCCAGGGCGCGAGCAATGAAAATGAGATCAAGGCAGGAGCGCGCCGCATCTGATTCGAGAGAAGCCCGCGCAGTGAGACGCTCGATGGCTTCGTTCATCGCGTCATCCAACTCTCGGTCGTTGAATTTGAGTGTCCGAGCGAGCTCGCAGTCGCCGTCGGCGAAGGCTCGAATACTGTCACGAAAAATACCTGACGCGAGTAAGTGAAGCCGTTTAACCAAAGCAACTTCCCGGAGAGCAGCGTCAAAGTTAAGCTTCTTTGTCCGCCGGACAATCGTCACGCATTCATCTGCGATTTGCTCAAGATGACCTCCAATCTTCATTGCGGAAACGATTTCACGCATATCAGATGCAACGGGATGAAACCGAATTAACAGTGCAACTCCCTTCTGATCGATTTGCTTTTCAAGGATATCCACGTCTTCGTCATCGGCCTCGACCTGCTCGCAGAGTTCAGTATTCCGCTCCAACAACCCAGTGATTGCGTTTTGCAACATTCGATCGGTCAGAGTCGACATCATAAGAATGTCGTTTTTCAGGTCGTACAGCGCCCCGTCAAAACTGGTGCTGATGTGTTTTGTCCGCTCCGGCATTGGCTCTCCCTTTCTTTGGCACAGATTTTCGCAAATGGCAATGCATTGACATTGGCCAGACGCTTAAGACCGGCCAAAGTCGGGTCACTTTCCGTGAAGGTGGTATTCGAGGCGACGACCGCCGGAAGCCGGCCCGCCTTGGCGGCCACCGCGTTGGTCTGGGCTGTGCCGTCCGGTCCGAGGTCGAAATCATGGTTGCCGAAGGTGGTGGCGTCGCAACCCATCCGGGATATGAGTTGCAGTTCGCCGCCAGTTTCTCGGGTCGCCGCTGCGAACGCGGTCCCCATGCTGTAGTCACCACCGTAGAAGGCAAAGAATCTTCAGTCAATTCAGGAGTGGCGGAGTTAACGGGGGGCTCCTCGATCTTTTCGAGGCAGCGGCTTACCTGCACCGCTTACGATCAGAGCGTCCAGCGGACTGCCGTCGCCGGCTTGCAGCTCGGCTCCGGTAACCGCGGTCGGATCCGATTAGATTGCGGGCGCCTCCCTTCCGGGCGTCGCGGGACCAACGATGCGCACGCGGATCCGGGTCCACGCGGACTAGCCGTCAGCTGTCGATGTTGTCGTGGGTGGCGCGGCGAGATGGCGCGCACAACATGCGCGCGCGGTCTTCAGATCGATTTGCGCAGGGATCTCAAACCCGTGCGAACTTCTTCTGAATAGAGTTGCGGCTGCTCCCACGCCGCGAAGTGCCCGCCTTTGGGAAGCTTGTTGTAATGAATGAGCTTGGGATACGCTTTCTCTGACCAACTGCGCGGGGCGGTATAGATCTCGTCCGGAAAGGCGCTGACGGCCACCGGGATGGTGGCGCCCTTGACGTCGAAAAAGCCCTTCTTGGCCGTGGCGCTGTAGTCCCAATAGGAACGCGCCGCAGACACCGCGGTGTTCGTCAACCAGTAGAGCGTAATGTTGTCGAGGATGTCGTCTCGCGTAAGGCCTTCGGTTTTTCCGTCGGAAACACGCGAGATCAGCTCCTCACTACGTGCATCGTGGTCAATCATCCAAGCCGCCAGCCCAACAGGCGAATCCGCAAGGGCGTAGAGCGTCTGGGGACGGTTGCTCATTTCAATAGCGTAACCCAGCCCTTTCTTATAGAAGAAGTCCAGCTGATCCCAAGCGTGCTGTTCGTCGCCGGAGAGGCCGGATGGCGGCGGTTCGTGGCAATTGAGTGCCTTGGAAACGTCGGCTGGAACAGTACCAGGCATGTTCGTGTGAATGCCGAGCACTTCCGGAGGCGCCTGCACGCCTAATTCGTCGACGACCTGCGCACCCACATCACCGCCTGCCGCCACAAAGCGCGTGTATCCAAGGCGCTTCATCAGCGTAACCCACGTGCGTGCGATGCGGGGAATGTCCCAGCCCGTGGCGGTTGGCTTGCCCGAGAATCCGTAGCCCGGCAGGGACGGAATCACGATTTCGAACGCATCCGATGCGCTCCCGCCACGGGCCGTGGGATTGGTAAGCGGATCGATGATCTTTAGCTGCTCGACGATCGAGCCGGGCCACCCGTGCGTGACGATGAGCGGCAACGCATTTTCATGTTTCGAACGAACATGGATGAAATGAATGTCGAGGCCGTCGATCTCGGTCACGAATTGCGGCAAGCCGTTCAGCCTGGCCTCGATCTTTCGCCAGTCATGGCCCGTCTGCCAATAGCGCGCGAGTTTCTGAATCGTCGCGAGCTGGACGCCTTGTGATGCATCCGTGACCGTTTCTTTTTCGGGCCAGCGGGTCGCGGCGATGCGTCGGCGGAGGTCAACGAGTGACTCTTCCGGAACGTTGATCCGGAAGGGGCGCAGACTATCGGGAGGGCCATCCGGCACATCAGCCAGTTCTGCCTTTTTGGACTCCGCGTCCGCAGAACGGAACGTGCTGAGCTGCGTGGCCGCAAGGGTCATGGCCGCAGTGGCAAGAAAGTGGCGGCGATTATGCTTGATTTCTTCGGACATTGTGAACCGCTTTCTTTTTGATTTCAAAAATGTGTCATTGCAGGTGTCGCGTACCTCGCCCGGTTCGATCGTTTGATGCCATACTTTTATCGACGAGTTACCGTTGCCTTTGGATATCACGGCATCTCACGGGAAGAAGGCCTAAGCCCAGAAGAAGTCCTGAGGGGCGAATTGCGGCCGCTCCGAAATCCCAATGACGCTGATGAAGAGCCGGTGATCGCTTAGCGGAAGTTTTCGTTAGTATGAGCAACCCAAGATTTTTTGAGGAGATCCCGGACCTCATCACCGACGACACGGAATACCTTAGTCTGAAGTACGGGGAGACTCAGGTCATCTTGCGGAGTAAACTTGGCAATTGTGCCGAACGTCTTAATCGACGCTCAACGTAGCTGACCTATGGATCGTAAATACATTCTCAAATTTTTTTTGGTTGCTGGCGCGCTGCTTGTTCTCCCCGGCTGCGGCGAGCTCGGGCTGCCCCTCGGAAGCTTCACGCCCCCAACTCCGACGCTCAACACCCTGCCGAAGTTCTACAGAGCCAATCCGGCGGTGCCTGAACAACCAACAGTTTACGGAACGGCTGATGTCTCATACCGGCTCGTAAATTGGAAGGACCTCGTTTCCGTCCAGAATGGATATTCGCAGCAAGGCTACATTGTGCTTGGTCATTGTGATTTTGCAGAGGAAACGGGAGTACCTCTTAAGCAGAATGCATTAGACTACGCGCTGTATTTGGGAGCGGATCTAGTCGTATATTCGATCCAACAAGCCCCCGAAGGACAGACGGAGCATTATATCGATTTCCTCGCCAAGGAACCTTTGTGCGGACGGGTTAGGATTTCGTCTCTGTAACGTCATGCCATTGGACCTTTGTACCTTGGTTTTTAACGTGCATCGCAGAAGGCATCGTAAAAGCGAACTGGAGCAATAAACGTTCGAGCTGACCTACGAGGTTTGTCCGTCGCAGTTAGTCTGGTAAAATTGAACGCACTTGCCGCAGGCGCAATTTGTCACCGTCTCGTGGAGTTCTCCGCAGAAGGGGCAGTTCCAAACGGCGCTTAGTTAGGTATTAATTGATTTGCTGAATCGAGTGGCCTCGGAAAAACGCAAAACGCCCGCGCAAATCGCCCTCGCTTGGATTCTCTCCCAAAAGCCCTGGATCGTACCGATTCCCGGAACTACGAAACTGCATCGCTTGGAGGAGAATATCGGCGCAGCGGAGGTTGAGCTGACAGCCGAAGAGTTAAGCGAAATCAATTTTGCTTTGGAAAAAATCAGGGTCGCTGGCGAGCGCTATCCGGAAGAATTGGAGAAGAGGACGGGATTGTGATATGCGAATTGGGATTCTGGGTTCAGGACTGATGGGCGAAAAGCTTGGGACCATCTTTGCCCGAGCAGGGCATGAAGTCGTGTTCAGCTATGCGCGAAGCAACGATAAGCTCCAGCGCCTCGCGCGACAGGCTGGACCCAACGCACGGGCCGGAACGCCTGCCGAAGCCTGCAAAGACGCTGATGTGCTCCTGCTCGCCGTCCGTTGGTTGCGAATGGACGACGCGCTGAACAAAGCAGGTGACCTGTCCGGCAAGGTGGCAGCGTAAGGAAAAGAGGGACAGGTCAGGTATCAACGGTCGTTAGCTACGCTGTGGTGCCGCCGCCTCGCGGCGCCGTGATTCCTGCGATCCCTGATTTCTGCACAACAGTCTCTGGCCCTGGCGGAACCTTTAGCTATGCTAACGGCGTGTTCTACGAACCGGCTAGCAAGGGCTATAAGATCGTGGAACCGCCGCCAGGTCTCCTTGTCGCGTCTCTGCCCAAAGGCGCCGTCGCCGTAACTGTGAATAACGTCAAGTACCGTGAATTCGGCGGAGTATGGTACCAGCCATTCTACAGTGGAAGCGAGATAATTTATCAAACGGTGCCTAATCCGACTGGCTGAGCGACTTGGCAAACTTCCGCGAAGGCTCAACCGTTTCGAACAGCCGAAAGTTGCCTCCTGTCATGCGAATTACTCTATCTTTCTTTACATGTTCGTGCGAAAAATGGCAGGTAATATCACATGCACCTTGCCGTCCGCAAATCGTCCATATTGATCCGAGCTGCCATCTTGCTTTTTCTTGGGACGCTGGATGTAGCTCAAGGGGACAATATTTTAGAGGCTAATGGTCCGGGTCAACACCTAACTTCTATTGCCAAGATCTATTCGACGAGCACGGCACAACCAGCCATGCTTGCTATCGATGGCGGAACCATCCGCTCAACCGACGATCAGGTCGCAGTTCTACCCCCAGGAGGTGTGACCGCGCTCCAGGCACAGGGGATTGGAAGCCAGATCACCGCCGAGAATCCCAGTATTTTAGCATTGGGGCTAGGGCTGACCGGAATATCGGGTGCAAAAGCCGTCGACGGCGGTTTAGTGAGCCTGGACGGCGGTAAGATTGAGATTGCAGGCGACGGCAGCTTTGGCCTCTTCGGTGACAACGGAACTATTACCGCAAAAGGAACATTAACAATTTCTATGACAGGAGTTGATTCTCACGGGGTCGAAGCGCTCGGGACTGGCTCAGTGGAGATTGATCCCGGCACCACAATCACGACTGCAGGAAGCGGCGGCATCGGGATTTTCGGTTTGACCGGGGGTAGCATCACTGGAAATGGCGTCGTCATCACAACCGCGGGAATCTTGTCGGTGCTGTCCGGCTTCAGTGCGGACGGGGCGGCGGCATTGGGTGGGACAATCACCCTGGAGAATTCAAGCATCACAACCAGCGGCGTCAACGCGAAGGGTCTGCACGTATTAGATGCCAACAGTGCGATATTCGGGACGAACCTGACCATTACAACGTCCGGGGCTGCGGCATCGGGCGCAGAGGCTGATAATGGCGGGCTGATCGAATTAAACGGCGGGACAATCACCACGCATGGTGACGCAGCCTTCGGACTATTCGGGACCGATAACGGAAAGGTCACGGCGGGAGGGATGACAATTACCACGACTGGCGCAGATGCCTATGGCGCGTTTGCGCAGACAGGCGGGACGCTAACACTGAACCCCGGAATTGTAATCCAAACATCCGGCGAAGGTTCCTACGGCCTCTATGCTTTGAACGGAGGTAGCATCAGTGGAAATGGCGTCGTCATCACAACCGCGGGAATCTTGTCGGTGCTGTCCGGTTTCAGCGGGGACGGAGCGGCGGCATTGGGTGGGACAATCACCCTGGAGAATTCAAGCATCACAACCAGCGGCGTCAACGCGAAGGGTCTGCACGTATTAGATGCCAACAGTGCGATATTCGGGACGAACCTGACCATTACAACGTCCGGGGCTGCGGCATCGGGGGCAGAGGCTGATAATGGCGGGCTGATCGAGTTAAACGGTGGGACAATCACCACGTATGGCGACAAAGCCTTCGGTCTATTCGGGACCGATAACGGAAAGGTCACGGCGGGAGGGATGACAATTACCACGGCCGGCGCAGATGCCTACGGCGCGTTCGCGCAGACAGCCGGGACGCTAACCCTCAACCCCGGAACGGTGATCCAAACATCCGGCAAAGGCT
>CAZMNG010000103.1:0-8902 GCA_964567505.1 uncultured Chthoniobacterales bacterium | reverse complement strand
ATCTGCAGTTCGAGGGCCATGCTCCGAAGATAATCCTATTGGCGGCCAGCTCATCGTAACGAATCAGAGTCGAATGCGGACGCAGATTATTCAGTCTGCTCTGCGGAATATCCAACCACGAACGGTTTGACCGCTAACCCGGCACAGCCTTTATCAGTCCGTGCTTAGTCGCAATCGCAATAACCTCGGCACGGCTGTCCGCATTTAACTTGGTCATGATAGCCCTGACGTGAGCCTTTGCCGTATGTTCGCTAATGTAAAGAACCTTACCACTACCTAAACTTTCCAGAACCTCCATTTCTCGCTTCGAAAGCCTAGGAGAGGAGATCGCTTTAGCTAGTTTTAACCCAATCTCCGACGGAAAGAAGGTTTCCCCTTTGGCGACCCGGCCGACTGCTTCCCGGATTTCTTGAGGATCTGCTGCTTTGACCAAGTAACCCTTGGCTCCTGAGGGATGGTCATCGGCAACAACCACACTGACCGGCGATTTGGCGGACGGCTGCCGGACAGCCAAGGGTAACTCGGACAAGTCGGCGTGCGGCATTCCCATTTCGTCAAAACGTCGCGCAAGTTGCCGTTCTACGTTCTGTACTGTTAAACAATCGCGCTTGGATTTCATGAATTCGTTCAATGCTTAGGTTCGGTCCTTCGCGGCGATTCAGCGCCAGGGGCCTAACAGCCCACTCCCGATCAAGCTCCTCCCGCAAAGAGTATTCGTGCTCCAGGCGTTTCAGAACCTCCGGGCTGGGATATTGTACCGCAGGCGCCAAAACCAGAACCCGACTATGCGAGGCTTCGTCGCGGCCAAACACGGAGACTGCGGCCAGATCCAAGTCCGAGGGCGCGCCGGAGCCCGACTCCGCTAAAGCTTCCACCTTCGCTGAGGCTACGGCGGACAGGTCGTCGTGGCCGCACCCAGCGCTCTGCATTTCCGAGGAATCAGGGCGCGCCGCAGCTTGGCGAAGGCGGCTTGCGAAGGCGGCCTCCGACCCGTCTTCCTCCCTCCGGGCACGATAGAGGACACATTCATCATCGTGTGCCAATGCATCGAAGCGCTGTCTTGATAGGCCGATCATACTAGATTCTCACCGCGAACGAAAGATATCCAGGTACTCGCAGATGCGAGAAACCGATAAGGGCGCCAGCAGTATATCTTCTATACCGCACTCCAGTGCGTCCCACCACAATTCAGAGGTGCGCGTTGGACTCACCAGCGCGACCCGACTGGGCTTTCCGATCCACCTTACCCTCTCGACCAAGTCTCTCCAATTACCGTCTCTGAGCTCCAGTTCCGTGATGACAACCGTTCCATTGGGCGCCGAATCAAGCAAATCAGTAGCCGCCGTGATGCTAGGTGCCCACCGCACTCCGATGCCACGCGCTTCCATCTCCTTCTCGATGCCGGGTACTGGTCTCGTCGCGCACAGCACGATGATTGTCTTTGCAGGTTCTTCAGCGTGCATCGTTCTGTCCACTCTATTACAGGGTAGCCAAGTCGACCCGCGAATTGCCGTAAGTTGCCGTAAGCTGCGGTAAGCCGCCGGTCTGCACTAGTGCACTGTCTCACTTCATATCGTCCCTCCGGGACAAGGATTTGCCTTCCTTGTGTTGGGCCTTGTGCTCGTTTGTTATCCGCCGCAATTTGCGGCGTTGACGGGCTGTCGATTGAGGCCTACACTGTTCGCTTTAAAGGCTTTGACTCGATTCGGGGCGCTTTAAACGCCACTAAATCCCCCAATGGCGCGCTCGTCATCAGCAGAAGTGTCTGCCAACACTGCGGTGGACGCGGTACCAGGAACGGCTGTTCGCGAGCAATTAGCGCGCATTGTAAATAGCCCAAAATTCATTTCCTCGGCTCGGCTATGCCGGTTCCTCACGCACATCGTGAATCGGACACTTTGCGGAGATCTTGACTGTCTTAAAGAGTTCTCGATCGCAATGGAGGTCTTCGACCGCACGACCAAGTACGATCCGAACATCGACGCCATTGTCCGGGTTGAGGCTCGCCGCCTTAGAGCTAAGTTGAAGGAATATTACGAAGGTCCGGGGAAAAATGACCCTGTCCTGATTGGACTGCGGCCCGGCAGTTACGTCCCCATTTTTCGCTGGTTGGACGCACAGCCAGGAAGCGCGCGCCAGGAAATCGGCACTGCAGTCCAAGCGGGTGCGTCCGTTGCCGTACTGCCGTTCGTGAACATGAGTTCAGAACCGGAGCAAGACTACTTTTGCGACGGGATCAGCGAAGAAATCATCAACTCGCTCACGCGCATTGCAGGATTGAAGGTAATCGCGCGGTCGTCGGCATTCCAGTTCAAGGGGATCTCCGTCGATATCCGCGAAGTCGGCCGGCGTCTCGATGCCGATGTCATCATCGAAGGAAGCGTCAGGAAAGCGGGCGCAAAACTGCGAATCTCGGCGCAGGCGATTCAGGCTGAATCCGGCCATGGCCTCTGGTCAGAGGTGTTCCGCCGCGACCTAAACGATGTCTTTGCAATTCAAGAGGAAATAGCACAATCCGTTGCCGGTTTACTCCGAGTTGATCTGCCAGTGGCACGGGCACGAGTGCACCCGTCCGTCCGTGATCTCGAAGCGTATACCAGGTACTTGCGAGCCCGATTCCTCGTTCATCAACAGTCTCCTGAAACACTGCGCGCGGCACTGGAGCAGCTGGGGGAACTCACTCACGTGTTTCCTGATTACGCTCTCGCCTATAGCGGCATGGCTGCGGCCGCCGGCTTTCTCTCCCTTTTCGGGGTGGTGTCTGGGCGTGACGTGTATCCCGAAGTCAAGGCGAATGCCGAGCGCGGTTATGCTCTCGACCCCCACTCGGGAGAAACGTGCACGATCCTGGGCGGGATTCGTGGCTGGTTTGAGCATCGTTGGGATGAAGCGTTGAAGCTGTACGATCGCGCGCTGGAACTACAACCCGGCCACGCGCCCGCTCACTTTTTCCTTGCTATGGCTTTGCTGTGCCAAGGGAACATTCAAGCAGCAGAGGCAGCGCTCCGCCGCTCTACCGAATTGGATCCTCTGTCCGCCAGCGACTGCGCGCGGCTCGCCTACCTGCACTACGTCAAAGGCGACCATCGATCAGCGGCCGAGCATCTCGAAAAATCGTTTGACTTGGATCGCGACTATCCGGAAGCACTATTTTACAAGGGGCTGTTGCACTTCCAGCAGCAAGATTACGATGCCACCGTAGAGTGCCTTCACCGTACGCGGTTTCCGCTGGAAATGGGCCTGTTAGCCGCGGCGTACGCGCGGCAAGGTAAGCAGCCGCAGGCCGAGAAATGCGTTGAAGAGCTTCATCGACTCGCGGCAAGCCAATACATCACTCCGTTAGCAGAAGCTCTGGCAGCGATCGGACTGAAAGACTTCGATCTGGCATTCCAACGTCTCGATGAAGCGGTCGATCACAAGACAAATTTCGTCAACCTGCTGGCAGTCGAACCATTTTTTCACCCGCTGCGGAGCGATCACCGATTCACAAGGATTTTGAAAAGACTGAATCTCTCAGGCTAACCCGCAAATCTTCCACTCTTGGACGAAGCCAACCGCTGATTGCGGCTTAGATGCCTTTAAATACAGCCTGTCCCTCCGGGACAAAAGCCATTCGCACTCCCTCAAGATGTCGATCAATCGCGTGTGAGCTTTCTCGATTCCGTCGAAGCGTTGGGCATGGAGCCACCCAAGGAGTTGTACGCTGACGGGGCCTATATCTCCGGAGGAGCAATCCAAGAAGCCAAAGCAGCCGGGTGGGAACTGATGAGACCGGCTCAACCAAGCGCTTCTCGGGATGGATTAGCAAAGGAATATCGGGTTGATAGGGAGTCGGACTAAGCCGCAGACGAGTAAGCGCCCCTGAGATCGAGTAGGAAGCGCCGGCCCTCGGGATCATTGACCAGATGCAGAACGCGCGTAAAGAAGTGGCTCTTGGTCTCGGGGCGGCCGATATTGATGATGCCTGCCTCCTTGAGTTCCTCCTTAAGTAGCATGAGGACGCGATTACGTGTGTCGTCGTCCAGCGCGTCGATAGCTTCGTCAATCACCACCAAACGTGGCTTGTGCAGCAAGACACGCGTGAGGACCAAACACTGCTGTTCCTCATCGGTGAGTTCCTTATCCCAGCGGGCGATTCGGTCGAGTGACGAAGAAAGACGATCCAGGCTCGCTCTCTGGAGCACAGCGACGAGTTCTTCGTCTATGAAAGCGGTCTCGGGCGAAGGATACGCCAGGGCTGCACGCAATGTTCCCAGCGGTACATAAGGCTGTCGCGGTACGAACATCACGCCGTCCGTCGACGGCAGTGTGACGCGGCCCGAACCCCAGGGCCACAAGCCTGCGATCGCCCGGAACAGGAGAGTCTTACCGGTTCCGGGGGCGCCAACGATGAGCACGCGCTCCCCCAGCGCGATTTCCACGTACTGCTCGCTAAGCGTGGTGCAGCCCGTAGGCGTAGCGATCTCCAATTTCTCAAAGGTAACCTTGCTACCAGGCACCTGAGAGAACTCAATGTGAGTCTCGGTTGATCCGACCCGATCCATGTTAATAACCGTTTCGCGGAACCCGGCGACACGCTCCAGCGTAGCACGCCAGTCTGCGATCGTGCTAAAATTATCGATGAACCATCGCAGGGACTGCTGCACCTGAATAAAGGCACCGACAGCCATCATCGGCGCTCCGAACGATAGATCGCCTCCGAAATATCCGGGAGCCGCGATCACGATGGGGGCAATGATTGTCGACCAGCCGTAACCCGCTGTGATCCACGTGAGCCGGGTGTTGGCGCCGACGATCTGCCACATGACGCGAAGAACATCCTTGAGCTCGGTATTCAGTTGTTGCTTTTCGCCCTCTTCGCCGCCATACAGCGACACGCTGTCAATATGCTCGTTAAGGCGTACCAGCGCGAAGCGCAGTTCGGCCTCCTGAGCATAGCGGGCAGCATAGAGTTCGGCCAGCGGGCGACCGACAAGCCAGCTAACCCACGAGGCGGTGCCCGTGTATACCAGGGCGCACCAGACCATGTAACCGGGAATCGCAAAACTGCGCCCGCTCACGTGAAACACAACGTTTCCCGACAGCATCCACAAAACCCCGATAAAACTGCCAAGGAGGATCGAAGACTGCAGGAGGCCGATGCCGAGATCGGTCGAGAGTTCGGTCAAATGACGGGCATCATCATGGATACGCTGGTCTGGGTTAGCGCCGATATCTCCGGCATAGGTGAGGCGAAATGCGCGCCTGGATCTAAGCCATTGGTCGAACAGATCGCGCACGAGCCCTTCGCGCAGCTTAACCTTGGTCGCCTGGTTCAGCCAGACTTGCGCTACATTCAGGGCCAAGAGAGCGCCAGCAATGAAACAGAAGATCACGAGCTGGCCGAAAAATCCATGCAAGTCTCTACGCTGCAACGCATTGTAAAAGGGCTGATTCCAGGCGTTGAGCCTGATCTGACCGAAGGCCGTCGCGGCGATGACCAAGACGAGAGCAACACCGAGCATCACGATCTGGGTTCGCTGAGGCGAAGTTATTCGAAACATCATCAGCATCTCGGGCACAAGGCGCCCCCCAGCTCGCGGCCGCGCCCCGGTCGCTAATCCATCCGACGATTTGCCAGAGCCATCTGCCATTGAACTAGCTTTCATTTTGATGAGGCTTACCTCAATAAAGTTTCCCAAACAATAGGCCGTTTGGAATCTCGTGTCCCTGGGATCGAAGTCGGACAGATTTACGCCTACCGGGCAGAGAGGGCCGCCTTGGAGCGAGAACTGCGATTCGATCCGCGAAAGGTGTTGCTCGACCCGTACGGCCGTGCAATTCTAGCACTCGCAGGCATCAGCTTTCGCGCCCTTCGGATGGAATTCCGCCAAAGATGGCCATCTATCGGTGGTGAAACACGGCAGGCGTCAGCGCATCGAGTTCGTCGCCGCAGGCCTCGCTGAACTCCCGCAAGAAGTCCAGCGCGCCGCTCTCCGTCATCGCGCGCAGCTCTGGCAAGGTCTTGTTCGGTAAAAAATAGGTATCGACGATCATTCGAACGAGCTTGTCTGCCCGTTCGGCAACGGCGGGGGTGGAGACGACCCTCATTTTGTTGATCGAAGCGTAAAGGCTTACAAGCGGTGGAATTGCGGCCTGATCGTGCATAAGTGCATCCACATATATTTTCGAAGCCTCTTCAATGAATTGTTGATAGAGCTCCTGCCTTCTTGTCTTCTCTTGCAATAACCACTGTACATTCGCCTGCTGACGCTGTGTGACCCATGCTGCCCCAAAAGTCGTCAGTCCTCCGATAACCGATCCGGCTAAAGCGGCAAAGGCGGAAAAATAAGCGGTATTCATGTTGTCCCCGGACTTGGCAATTTAGCGAGGCATTGAATTGAACCCGGGCTCAAAAGATAGCCCAACATTCGCCGCTGCGTTTGCAATTTGCAATTGCCGGAGAAGAACAGGAAAAAGTTGCTGATCAAGAAACCCTGATTTTGCTGAAGAGATTCTCGCTCAATCCCGGTGGGACAATTGGCGACCATCGGGCATCGAAGGGGTGTAGCCAGGTTATGCTGAACTGAGGCCACGAGCTTACGGAAAGCTTACGGCTAATTACTGCCACCGGATCCTCGATTGATGCACGATTTCTTTAGATGCAACGACAGCGGCCTGACCCTCAAGCGCATTTAACCCTTTTGAGAGGGAAATAATGTAGGCGTTCTGCCAATTGCGGCAGATGGGCGGCATGGCAGAGACTGTTACACGCATCCACTTAACAAAAACTACAAGCCTTCACGTCTCCGAGAATAGGTCCCGTACAATGTTCAACCGTAAACCGCTACTACTATGATCCCGATCGCCGTAACCGCGAACACCGCTCGCCGAGCCTCAAGCTCGTTCCTTTCGGAAAGAACCGAGTCAGGTTGCCTTTCACTAAAGTTAACCAAGTTTTCAAGGAGGTCGTTGATGCCGGCTTGCTGGATGGCTGTCGCCATTTGCATTTTGTCGGCAGGTTGCAAACAATCGACGCAAGCGCCGGCTCCGCCGCCGCCGCCGGTCACCGTCGCAACGCCCATCCGTAAGGAAGTCGTGGAGTGGGATGAATATACCGGACGCACCGCGGCTGTCGAAAGCGTGGACGTCCGTCCGCGCGTGAGTGGCTACATCGACCAAATCAGTTTCAAGGACGGGCAACTGGTCAAGCCGGGCGACATCCTGTTCGTGATCGACCCGCGCCCTTACAAGGACGTCCTCGACCAGGCCACCGCCAATCTACAGAGCGCCGACGCAGAACGACAACTGCAGGTAGCTAATTTTGCCCGGGCCGAAAGGCTATTCCAAACCAACGTTACTGCGAAAGAAGAATATGACACCAGTGTTGCGGAAAGGAACAAGGCCGTGGCCCAATTTGCTCAAGCCCAAGCTTCGGTTAACTCGGCCCAGCTCAACATGGATTTTACTGAAGTTAAATCCCCGATCCAGGGCCGCATTTCCCGCCAACTCGTTACCAAGGGCAACCTGGTTCAGGCCGACTCGACCGTGCTGACAACGGTGGTGAGCGTTGATCCCGTCTACGCGTACTTCAACGTAGACGAGCGGACGGTGCAAAAATACTTCAACCAGATCAAACGCGGTGAGCTACAAGACCCGCAGACTTACGCTATCCCGGTGTATCTCCAGTTGGAGAGCGAAACGGGATTCCCACACCAGGGTATCATTGATTTCGTCAACAACACCTACAGCGCCTCAACCGGCACCCTCCAGATCCGAGGCCGCTTCCCTAACGACGACGGGTCACTTTACCCCGGCGCCTTTGTCCGCATCCGAATCGCCGGGACGCCCAAGCACGACGCTATTCTGATTACCGATCGCGCCGTCGGGACTGACCAGGGACAGAAGTTTGTATTGTTAGTAGATGATAACAGTGTCGTACAAGTGCGCCCGGTGGAACTCGGGCCGATCGTGGATGGATTGCGCGTGGTTCGCAACGGCCTTGGGCCGGACGACCGCGTCATTATCAACGGGCTGGTTAACGCACGCCCCGGCAGCAAGGTCACTGCTCAGCCGGGCGACATGAATCAATTGGCCGGGCAGTCCATACCAGTCGTGAGCATCAACCAAGCCTCACAGCCCGAGAAGGGACAAGGTAATTCGCCCGCAAACGCCAGCGGCTCGCCCGCGCTTTCGAACCACGCCGAGGGCGGCCAGGGCAAAGCCAATCAACCTTAGGCTTTACTGATGAAATTCTCACATTTCTTCATCGATCGCCCCATCTTTGCGATGGTTCTTGCGATCATGATATTCCTTGCGGGTGCCTTGTCTTACTTGGCGCTGCCGATTACTCAATACCCCGATATCGTGCCGCCCACTGTCGAGGTCACGGCCTTTTACCCAGGTGCGGACCCCAAGGTCATCGCGGAAACGGTCGCTACCCCGATCGAACAGGAGGTAAACGGGGTTCAGGACATGCTCTATATGTCCTCCCAATCCACCGGCGACGGGTCAATGACGCTCGACGTGACCTTCAAGCTCGGGACCAACCTCGACATCGCGCAGGTCCTGGTTCAGAACCGAGTCGCAATCGCTCAACCACGGCTCCCGAGTGAAGTTCAATCGCTAGGCGTCAAAACCAAGAAACGGTCACCCACCCTGATGATGGTGGTGCACCTGTTCTCTCCGGATAACACCTACGACCAGACCTACATCTCGAATTATGCTTACCTGCAAGTGCGCGACGTGCTGAGCCGGGTGGATGGGGTAGGTGATGTCGTCATCTTCGGTGCGCGGGAGTACAGCATCCGCGTGTGGCTTGACCCCGACCGAATGTGGTCGCGCCAGCTCACCGCTGACGACATTGTCTCGGCGATTCAAGCGCAGAACGCAATCAGCCCGGCCGGTACTCTGGAGACGAGCA
>CAZMNG010000102.1:0-8931 GCA_964567505.1 uncultured Chthoniobacterales bacterium | reverse complement strand
CGGCTCTGCTCCGCGTTCTGCCCATAATTCTGACGACTCTGCTGCGCGTTCTGCCCGTAACTCTGACGACTTTGCTCCGCGCTCTGCTGATTCGTCTGATGACTCTGCTGTACATTCTGCTCGTTCGTCTGATGACTCTGCTGCGCATTCTGCCCATCCGTCTGACGACTAGTCTCACGGCTATTAGCGCCTTGCTGGCGCGTACCTGTTTGGCTTTCGGTGGTCTGCTGGCGCTGTTCCTGGTTCTTGCTGGTAGTGCTCTGGCGGTTTTCCTGATTACCGCTCCTGGTTTGCTCGGTTGAGCCTCTCTCCTGCTCTCTGCTACCGGAGCCAGCGCTTTCGGAGGACGCTCTACCAGAGGAAAACTCCCCCCGGCTCGCTGTGCCTTCGCGAGAATATCCGCCACCACCGCCCCACCGGCCGCTGGCTTCAGGCTGACTCACGAAAAACAGGACAAAAATAGGGATCGTTTGGATTGCGATCACGGTTAGTAGAGATCTGCGAATCATTTGTTGTCTCCTTTCGCAGGAACGGCGGCAGCGCTGCGGGCTTCGGCCAGAAATTGGATCCGCTCCGCCCCGTTGGGTGGATTGAACGCAAAAAGCGCGTCGGAAACATCCGGTGCTAAGTTCCACTCGGATAAATCAGCCCTGAACTGGGGTTGTCCGTTTTCGTCTTTGTAGGTAATCACGATGCGCCTGGGCAAAGGCTCGCCGCGCTGTGCAACCCACACTTGGAAGTCCACCCCTCCAGCGGTTCGCGCCGCGAGGTGATCACAAGGCACATCGGTTATAGTCGTCGTCTCTACGTAGTCAGCGGAAACACCAAGTTTATCCAGTTCACTTGGAAGCGTGCTCAAGAGCATCAGTGCCAGCGGCATCCGGATCTTGAGATCGTCCAAAGCATACTGGATTGCCTGATCCAGAGTGCCCGGTCTCGAGGTGGTGGCGTAGAAATTGTGATCCGCACTGTAAATCGTGATAGCCTTGCCATCGAAAATGACCAAACCTTTTTGCCCATCGCTTCTTTCGACATCAATCCGCAGGCGATCCGGCCGGTTGACGGTGACATTTCGGATTTCACCAAATTCGATCTTCTGCCCGGATTCCTGAACCACGTCATAATCATCACGAATGGTCACGCTGAAACGTCCGGCAGCGGCGAGAAAATTACTCATCTTTTTGAGTATGGGCATCGCCTCGGGTTCAGACGGCGACTGGGAGGGGCCCTGCTCTTGAGCGCTCAATACCGGTATCGTAATGACCGTAAGGGTGACCAGCAGAAGTGCCCGGCACCATCTTCTTTTTTTCATTTTAAGACTCCTGTTTTGGGGGCGAATATCGTGACAATTTAAGCGGAGGTGACCGCACTCTCTATTGTACTTTGGGTCCATCGGCTAACGATTGCGGTGGCAAGACCGGGGCTCCTGGCCCTCATGACTGCCGGCCGATTCCATTGCCTTGATTAGGTTGTTTATGTACCGTGGGATCGAGCCGGGCGGATCGCTCACGCCGCAAAATCGAGTGCTTGACGAACGAGAAGGAGAAAGGCCGCGTCGTCGAACGGCTTGACGAGAAACGCAAATGCGCCGCCTTCGAGCGCGGCGGCGCGAATCGTGGGTGTTTCCCGGCCGGTCATAATGATCACTTTCGTGCCGGGCGACAGATCGCGGAGCCGCGACTGCACTTCCAGACCGTTCATTTTCGCCATCCAGAAATCGAGCAGGGCCAAGGGCACAGGATGACAGCGCGCGTGCGAGAGAAAATCCTCCGCGTCTTCGAAGCTCTGCCCCCTCAGATCATCGGAATCGAGCAAATGCTCGATCGAATTGCGGACCGAGGGATCGTCATCGAGAATGCATATGGGTTCAGAATGTGCGGGCATGGAATCAACGCCTTTTCAAAACCTAACTGCCGCCCGAAGGCTACGCTACTTTCGGGTTAACGGCTATGGTCACTTGGGACCATGCGACGCGGGCGCTACACCCGCTTTCTGCGCCAGCCTCACCAGCTCGGCCACGGAAGCGATACCTGTTTTTTGCATCACGCGTGCACGGTGGGCTTTCGTCGTCCGAAGCGAAATACCGAGTTCCGCGCCGATCTGCTTGTTAAGCAGCCCGGCGATTACCAACCGGAACACCTCGAACTCTCGTGGCGTGAGCTTAGCAAGCAGGGTCCGGCTTTCCACGACCGCCTGGCGTTGCTGGCAATCGTTGGCAGAGCGCGCCAGTGCCAGCGCCACGGCGGCAAGCAGTTCGTCAGCCTTAAATGGTTTTGGCAAGAAATCGACGGCTCCGCTTTTCATTGCGCCAATCCCCATCGGTATGTCGCCGTGCCCGGTTATGAAGATGATCTGCTCTGTTCGACCTTCTTCGGTGAGCTTCCGTTGGAGCGCTAAGCCGTCAAGATCCGGGAGCTGCACATCGAGGAGGATGCACGCTGCGCCGGGGTGCGGCACACGCGCCAAATACTCGGTGGAGTTCGCGAAAAGCTCGACGGCGTAACCTTCGATCCCCAGCAGATTGGCCAGGCTCGTGCGGACCGATAGATCGTCATCTACCACAAATACGCGCGGTTCCAGATTTTTCATGCCTCCTGCCCTCCCTTCGGCTGCCGTGATTCTCCCCAGCCTTCCTGGGCATCCGCGATGACCGGCAGCCAGAAGTGCAGGTACGCGCCGCCGCCCCGGGCGTTTGCGGCTGCCAATTCACCGCCGTGCATCGTGATGATCGAACGCGCAATGGCGAGGCCCATGCCCATCCCTTCGCGTTTTGTCGAAAAGAACTGCTCGAAAATCCGCTCCGGCTGGTCCACCGGCAGTCCAGCCCCAAAATCGCGCACGCTGACCCGCACACGATCGTCGGATTCGCGCTCACTGCGTATGATCACGCGGCGCTCCGAAGCCGGCGTCTCGCGCATCGCTTCGAAGGCATTCACAACGAGGACGAGCAGTACCTGCTGGAGCTGCACCTGGTCCGCGCCAACCAACGGCAACTTCGGATCGGGTTCCGTCACCAGCACGCAGTGATGTCCAAGCGCGTCTGAGCGGACGAACCCCAACACACTGGTAATCACCTCGTTCATGTTCACGGGACGCCGGACTTCGTCGCCTTTGCGTACCATGCCGCGAATGCCCCGGATGATTTCGCCCGCCCGGTGCGCGTCCTGAACGACGGCATCCAACAGGCTATCGAGCTTCGACAGGTCCGCACGCCCTTTGGCGATGAACCGCCGGCCGGCGCTGGCGTTATTTACGATGCCGGTGAGCGGTTGATTGAGCTCGTGCGCCAACGACCCGGCTATTTCTCCCATGATCGCGACGCGGCTCAGGTGCGCAAGCATATCGCGGTGCCGACGTATTTCCGCTTCGGCCTGCTTCCGGGCCGAGATGTCGACGATGACGCTCAAAGCCAGCGTACCTTCCGGGCTCTCAATGGGGCTCATTCCGATCTCGACGGGAAACTCGGTTCCGTCCTTTCGCAGGGCGAATAACTCCAGCCCAGCGCCCATTTCCCGAGGCGCGGGCCCGGCATGAAAGCCAGCCGGATGCGCCGGATCCGCGCCGCGGAATCGCTCCGGAACAAGTAGTTGAACGGCTTGCCCGATGAGCTCTTCGCGTCGATAGCCAAACATTTTTTCAACGCAGGCGTTCACCAGCATGATGTGCCCCTGACCGGTGACCAGGATGATGCCGTTGGGTGAGGCTTCCACAACCAGCCGGAATCGGTCCTCCGCCTGCTTGCGCTCGGTGATGTCCACGCAAGAACCGATGTATCCGAGGAACGTGCCGTCGGAGGTAAACCGTGGCGCTCCATTGTCCAGTACCCAGCGATATTCACCGTCACTTCGGCGCAAGCGGTATTCCATCGTGAACGTCTGCCGGGCATTACAGGAGTTTTCGTAGACCTCAAGGCAGTGAGAAAGATCTTCTCGGTGGACGCCTTCTGCCCAGCCATTGCCAAGCTCCTGCTCGAGGGAACGGCCGGTAAAGTCTAGCCAGCCTTTGTTGAAAAAGGTGCAGAGCTTGTCCCTGCCCGACATCCAAATCATCAAAGGCGCTGTGTCAGCCATGGCGCGAAAACGCGCCTCGCTCTCCCGTAGCGTGTCCTGCGCTTGCCTCTGCGCGGTCACATCCATCGAGACGCCAAGGAGCCGCGTGCCTTTCCTGTCCCTGGCGTCCATGCAGCGGCCCGACGCGCCGATCCATCGGAATGTCCCATCCGGCAGCAGTACGCGATACTGCACAGCGTATTCGCCTCGAGTCGCAAGTGCGCGGCGAATCGCCGCGGATCGAACAGCGCGGTCCTCTGGATGCACTCGCGAGACCAGCGCCGCGTCCGTCAGGCGCGCGTCCGGCGCCACGCCGAACAAAGCGCGCCCCTTATCGCTCATCCAAATCTCGTCTCCCGCCACATCCCACACCCACATGCCCAGGTTGGCGGCCCCCGCCGCGAGGCTCATCCGCTCCTCGCTGTCGCGCAGTTCATCCGAGAGCAATAACGCACGGAACGTGTCCCGACTAAGTCCGTAGCCCATCGCAGCCACGATCGCCACAAAGAACAAGCTCGCTGTGATTGGAAAGTGGACGACTCCCCACAACGCCAGAATCGCCTGCACCGTTGCCGCCGCGATAAAGAAAACGATGCTGCCGCCCACCAGCAGCGCTCGCCGCCGCTCACCCCGGTGCCAGGCGGTCACTGCGGCGTCGGCAACAAAGATCACAAGCAATACCAGGCTGAACTGGCCGATTAGCATCCAATGGTTCGGGACCGCCTCGGCAACAGCGACCGGTTCACCCAGGAACGAGACGTGCCGCAGCCCGGTGATCTGCCGATAATTGAGATTCGGGCTGAAAACAAAATCGAGGATCAGCGACAACGTCCGTACGCCGCATACCGTCCAGCCCAGCCACAACCTTCCGGCCCGCAGATAGAGGCGCACGAATCCGACGAGGCCAAGGACCCCGAGCCAGACAGGCAGATGGGCCCAACGCAGCGCGATGCCGAATCCTGCGGGCGTCGCCGCTCGCATCATCCACAACTCACAGACCGCGACGAACGCTATCGCTACAGCCGTCAGGGCAAACAGCAGATTGGCCCACGCCTCATGTCGCTGGCACCAGACCAGCAAATGCATCAGCGCCAGCGTGATGCAGGCGGATGCGGTCATCGCCCAAATGATGGTGACCCAGCTCATCCTATCCTTTGGCTTCAGTTCGATTTCATCTTCATTCGGTATTATGGTACTGAGGTAGGATATGGATGGCCAATCAGGATTGATACACTTTTGCTTCGTATTGCATGGAGCACAGATCACAGCCGGGATCGATTCTTAGGAGCCGTTCCGAAATTCGGGACAAGCGCAGGCCGCCACCTGGGTCGACGGCGTGGAGCGATGGCCTGAGCCGGCGCTTGTGGTTGCTGGAAAGCGATGCGCTCGTTGCGGAAGCAATGCGTCGGACCAGGCTGGAGGACTTTGGCGACCCGCCCATCGAACCGGCGCTCTCGATTCTGGCGAACAGCCTGGAACTCGAGGCGGATCTGCACCCGCTGGGCCGACTTCTCATGAAGATTCATTTGCGTGAACTGCTCGAGACTCGATTGCGGTTGGTCGATGCGTGGAGCGGACAGTTGGATGCCTTGAATGCCCAACTCGTACAACGGCCCGTGTTTATCACCGGCATGCCGCGGAGCGGTTCCACTTTTCTCCACGAGTTGATGGCGGAGGACCCCGAAAACCGCGCGCCCCGAGTCTGGGAGGTCATGCTTCCTGTTCCGGCCCATAATGGGGCAGACGCCGAAGGGAACGCACGGGCCCGCAAGACTGAGGCTTGCTTGTGGTGGTTCCGCCGGCTCGCGCCGGGCGCGGATGCAGTTTACCCGATGCGTGCACGGACCCCGCATGAATGTGTGGCGATCCACAGTTACACGCTGTTATCTGAAGAATTTGTATCGCTTTGCCCCATCCCCACTTACGAAGCATTTCTGCGCGCCGCGGACCTTGGCCTCAGCTATGGCTGGCAGAAACGCTTTCTGCAATATTTGCAGTTGGGCCACCCGAACAGGCGCTGGGTTCTGAAGTCACCCGACCACGTACGCGGTTTAGAGCCTCTGCTCAGGGTTTTCCCCGACGCGATGATCATCCAGACCCATCGCAATCCCTTGGAGGCGCTGAGGTCAGGATGCCAACTGACCGAAGTGTTACAGAGAATGTTCGCCCGGGTGGGCGATCGCCACGAATTCGGGGCACGCGAGGTGCGGATGCTGGCGGAGTCGATGGAATGCATCACCCGATTTCGAGATTCCCATCCCGAACTGGCCGAGCATTTCATGGACGTCACTTACCGCGAAGTGGTGGCTGATCCCATGGCCGTCGTACGGAGGGTCTACGAACGACTCGGGCGTCGGCTCACTGAGGCGGCGGCCGAGCGAATGCAGCGTCTGATTGGGAACCGGTCGCGCTATAGAACGCGCAACGCTAGCCTGACGTTGGCGGACCTTGGACTGGACGGACCCGATGTGGCACGTCAGTTCGAGGGTTATTGCTCCCGGTTTGGAGTTTCCTGCCGCCAGGGCAAGTAACAAACTGCGCATTTGGTTTGCATTTTCACGTCCCTGAGGTACCTATTGCACCCTGCCACGCAGCTGGGAGGATCGCATGAATATCATTCAGAAGATTGAACAAGAGCAGTTAAAGCCGAATATATCGTCCTTCAAGGTCGGAGACACGGTTAAAGTGCATACCCGGGTCGTCGAAGGGGACAAGGAGCGAATCCAGCTTTTTTCCGGTATTGTGATCGGGAGACGTGGCACCGGCATCAATTCCACCTTCACGGTTCGTCGCATCTCATACGGAGAAGGCGTGGAGCGTGTTTTTCCGTTACATTCGCCGCGTATTGCCAAGATCGAAGTCGAACGTGCTGGAAACGTACGCCGCTCCAAGCTGAACTACCTTCGCAATCGCAAAGGCAAACAGGCTATGGCGGTAAAGGAAAAGTCGCAGAACTAATCACCGGTGCTGCGCGTATGCCCTGCGGCCTAGGATTTGAAAAACATCTCTGGTCCAGGGGCACGACACTCGTAGCCGGAATCGATGAAGCCGGGCGCGGCCCGCTAGCAGGTCCCGTAGTAGCTGCCGCGGCAATTCTTCCCACCGACTTTTCGTTGCCCGGGCTCAATGACTCGAAACAACTGACTGAAAAAGTGCGGAATGCACTCTTTGAAGTGCTGATCGGCTCAGGAAAACTCGTCTGCTACGCCGTCGGCGTTGCAGAGCCCGCAGAGATTGACAGGTTGAACATTTTACGTGCCAGTATCCTGGCAATGCACCGAGCGGTCACGGCTTTGTCCGTGCAGCCGGAACACCTGTTGATCGATGGCTTGCCGGTCTCCAGTTTCTCTCAATCACAAACCGCTATCGTGGGCGGCGACGCCAAGTCGATGAGTATCGCTGCCGCCAGCGTGATTGCCAAGGTCACGCGCGACCGTATGATGGAACAGTGGCACGGCGAGTATCCGCAGTACAAATTTGACCAGAACAAAGGCTATGGGACAGCGGCCCACCTCGAAAGCTTGCAGATTCATGGACCTTGTCCGATCCATCGACGTTCGTTTGCGCCGGTTACTCAGACCGCTTTTCTATTCGATTAGATTCTGGCCGGCACGGGGCAAAGCGACGGCCGCACGGCTCAAGCTCGGTCGCACCGGCGAAATACTGGCGGCCGGATACCTTCGCCGGAGCGGATTCCGCATTCTTTACAAGAACTTCAAAGCACGACGCGGGGGCGAAATCGATTTGGTTTGCCGTGATCGCCGGGAAGCAACCCTGGTGTTCGTTGAAGTCAAAACGCGTACCACTGACGCGTTCGGCGCCCCGCATCTCGCTGTGACTCAAGCGCAGCGGCAACGGATCATCAGAGGCGCAAAAGAATGGCTCAGACTCCTCAACGATCCGAGGGTCCCGTATCGATTCGATGTGGTGGAGGTGCTCATGAAACCCGTGCCCCAGATCAACCTGATCCGAGGTGCGTTCCAAATGCCGGACGATATTTATCTTTGAGCGCCGGATTCTTTCGGAACTCGCGCCAAACAAGCCCGTGGTATTAATTGGTAATCCAGTGCGCGAAGTCGATTACCTGATCGTTGGACAAGGGCTTGCCGGTTCTGTCCTGGCCTGCCTGTTTCAAATGGCGCGAATAAAAGTCCTGGTGATTGATAACGCCCATCGAACGGCCGCGTCGATCGCCGCCGCAGGAATTATCAACCCGATTACCGGAACGCGCCTGAACAGGCCGTTCCTGATTGATCAACTCCTGGCAAACGCATTCGCGATTTACCCATCGATCGAAGAATTTCTTGGTACATCATTCTTCCAGCGCAGAATCGTGTTGCGTCTCCTCCAGTCGGCCGAAGAACAACATCACTGGATAAAGCGCGTCTTGACAGGCGATTATGCCAGATATCTCGGTTCGGTCGAATGCCCGCGCTTTTTGTCGGATTGTCCCTGGTTTGGTGGATTCGAGATTGCAATGGCCGGCCAGGTTGACATTCCGACGTTCGTGCGCCACACCAGAAATGCCTTGGCGGCCAGCGATTCACTCGCTGAATGCGAGTTTGAATTCGGTGAAATGCGCCTCTCCGATGTCTCAGTCCAATGGCGACAATACACTGCCAAAGCCGTGATTTTTTGCGAAGGCTACAAACTGACGGAGAATCCATTTTTTAAGCCGATCCAGCTTAATCCCGCGAAAGGAGAATGCTTGACGCTGCGCGCCCCGGAATTTACGGACGATAGAATTATCCAACGCGGCAAATGGCTGTTTCGCACCTCGCTCGGAGAGGTCAAGGCAGGGACCACCTATACCTGGGATCGATTGGACGAATCACCCACTCAGGCTGGGCGAGATGAAATCGAAACGGCAATTCGCGGATTC
>CAZMNG010000101.1:0-9015 GCA_964567505.1 uncultured Chthoniobacterales bacterium | reverse complement strand
CGTTTCCATCGTGGTCCAATATTTGAAAGTTTCTACCACGCTTAGGCCAAAGTATTCCTTCACCAGCCAGAAACCGGCATCGTTCACATGGGAAAGGATCAGCGAACCCGAGCCCGTCGCCAGGACCAGCAGTTCGCGGTTTACCGTTGTGTTGTTCTGGATCAGCGGAGCAACGATCCCGGCTCCAGTGATCGTGGCAACGGTCGCCGATCCGGTGGCGATGCGGACCACCGCCGCAGCGGTCCAAGCCAATAGCAACGGCGAAAGGTGTGCGTTCGTCGCCCATTGGCCAATGGCGTCGGCTATCTTGGTCTCCAGTAATACTTCCTTGAATCCTCCACCGGCACCCACAATCAGGATTACCGCCGCGATTGGTTCCAGGCTTCTATTCAACGTGCGCTGAACCTCGTCGAGACTTTCGCCTAGCCGGACGCCCAGCGCGAACACTGCAACTACGACCGTAATGAACAGCGCGACAATCGGGTTGCCGATCACGTCAAGAGCAGCCTTCGTAGGTCCTTGCGCAAGCAAAAGGTCCGCGACTGAGCGTCCCATCATCAGGACGGGCGGTAGAAGGATTACCAAGAGTACCCCACCCAAACTCGGAGTCCGGTGCGCAGTTTCCGCTGTAACGGCTGCGATCTCGTCCACTGGACTGATGTGCGGCCCGCTTTGCCCCGTGGATTTCCGGCGGAGCCCAAAAAATTTCGCGGCTACCGAAGCAAATATGGGCCCCGAGATCAGCCCGACTGGCAAGCCGATGATTAACGCATACAGGATCGTTTTGCCGGCGTCAGCGTGGAAGGTAGCGACCGCCAAGGTTGGAGCCGGGTGCGGCGGAGTCATCCCATGCGCGATGGAAAGACCGGCAAGCATAGGTAAGCCGAGGCTCAGAATCGGCACGTCCATCTTCTTGGCCATCACGAACGCTAATGGTACCAGGAGAACAAAACCGACTTCGAAAAACAACGGTAAGCCAATCAGAAAGGCCGCAAAAAAAAGCGTCCAAGGGACGTATTTTCGTCCGCCGATTGAGATCATGGCGTTAGCAAACGCGTCAGCACCCCCGGAAGAGACTAATAATCCGCCTATCATCGTTCCGAGACCAATGACGATACCGACAAAACTCAGTATGTCGCCGAATCCTTTGGAAAACGCCGCGATCGCTTGAACCGGATCGATCCCACAGGTTACGGCCAGCCCCCAGGAGACGAACATGAGAGCAAGAAACGGATGCCATTTGAACCGTGCCACGAGCAGGACCAACAGCAGGATCCCGACTGAAGCCGCCGATAATCGAAACGCTTCCGGGTTCATTCTTGCAGCTGCCTCCCGATCTGCTTAGCGCCGCTTTCAATACGCCATGGGGTTACAGAATCTTTCATGTTCATCCAATCATGGGCATAATGGCTTAGGTCGGTTTGAGGCCGAGAGTAGCGACGTGTTGCAGCACCTCTTGCACAACCTCTGACGTCAGAGCAATCCCGCGATGCATCTTGTCCTTATTTGCGGCGGAGTGAAAATCATCTGCGTCAAGAAATTTGACACCCAATCTTTTGGCGACATCCCGGCCGACTTCGGATTTACCTGAGCCGGATACACCGGTCAGGACAATTGCCAGAGCATTCCGTGGAGACGAGTCGATTGCAGGCATACTCGAGTTGATTCTTGGCGCTTTGGGGCTCCGCCGCTGCAAAAGAGGATCTTGCCCACAAATGGATACTCTTGGCGAGAAGGAAAACGCGCGAACCCGCGCCGCAGTTGATAAAGGGTTACGGACGTACCCAGACCCATGATTACATTCGCCTCTAGACTGCTACGATCTCTCTCCTGCGCTCTTGTTAGCGGGTGCTTGCCAGAGGCCCTATCGGCGTGTATATGCGAGCGCTGGCCCATATAAGGACAAGGAGCACAACATGGCCGGTTATGATTTAATCGCGCTGTGGGAGACACACTGCCATTACGAGTTCGAGGCCCATGATGTCTGCGACGATGGTGTCGAAACCGCTGTAAGGCGAAGTCACTGCCTTGTATGATTCTTCCAAAATTCGACCGACTGATGGCTAGGCACTCGGTTCCGCGCATCGCCCTGCTCGTCTTCATTTTACCTCTCGCCTCATGGGCGGAACCTGCTCCCTTGGTTGAAAGTGGACCAATCCTCGTTTCGGGAACCAAAGGAAGATTCGACTATCTCCAGGTCGACGCGCCGTTGCACCGCCTGCTGGCCAACCATACGGGGAACGGAACCCTGGACGTCTTTGACTTACCGGACGGCAAACAGCGCCAGAACGTGGCAATTGGCGCGGTGCATGACGTTGCAATCGATGTCGACCGCGGCAAATACTACGTCACGGTCGGGGATCGGAGCAATTTAGCGATCGTGGATCGCCAAACGTTGAAGGTAGAGCAGAGCATACCGCTCCCGGGCGCACCGGACGGGTGTGCGTACGATTCAAAAAATGGGCTTGTCTACGTCGACCACGCCGACGGCGAAGAACTCTGGGTGGTTGATCCAAGTGCGCTTCGAATCGTGGCAACGATCAAAGTACCCAAAGATCCAGAATACATCTTATACGATCTGACTTCGGATCGGATTTACCAGAACATAAAGTCGACGCCGGTTATGCTCGTGATCGACCCGTCCACAAATTCCATCATCGAGACATGGTCAACTGAACCGGCAGAAAATCTGCACGGACTAGCAATTGACCCGGAAACCCAACGGCTCTTTGCCGCCGGTGGAAACGGGAACCTGTCAGTATTGGACTCTGCTTCCGGCAGCGTGCTGGCTTCTGCACCGATCGTATCGGGAGTCGATCAGATCGCCTTTGATCCCGGAAATAAGAGGATCTACTCTGCGAGCGGCAGGTTCGGCCTTTCGGTGGCGGAAGAAACCGCTCATGGCGTAAAAACACTTGGCAACATTCCAACTCCCGCCGGCGCACACACGATCGCCGTAGACCCTGCAACGCATGCTGTCTGGATTGCGTACGCCAGAGAGAATCAGTCATTCGTCCATAAACTGAGCGTCCCGCAATGAGTCGTTCCCATGCTCTGCAGTCTTCAGTGCAATCCATCCTTTATCCTTGATTGAATGTCCTCCTCATTATCCATTTCACCCGTTTCGACTCACCGTCTGACCGCAAGCGATTACAAGACGCTTTCCCTGGCGACACTGGGCGGCCTTCTTGAGTTCTATGACTTTATCATCTTCGTGTTTTTCGCGAACACGATTGGTCAGCTCTTTTTCCCGCCCGAAATCCCGGATTGGTTACGGCAATTCCAGACCTTCGGCATTTTCGCTGCCGGGTATCTTGCCCGACCGCTGGGCGGCGTGTTCATGGCGCATGCCGGTGACATGCGCGGCCGCAAACAGATGTTCACACTCAGCATTTTCCTTATGGCGTTACCCACTTTGGGAATCGGCTTGATGCCGACCTATGCCAGAATCGGTATCCTGGCGCCGGTCGTCCTCTTGCTCTTGCGGATCCTGCAAGGTGTCGCCGTGGGCGGCGAAGTCCCCGGCGCCTGGGTCTTCGTGAGCGAGCATGTCCGTCCATCACATGTCGGGATCGCCTGCGGCATCCTGACTGCCGGACTCACCGGCGGAATTCTGCTCGGTTCGGTGGTCGCCACGGCACTTACAACGGTTCTCAGCCATGACGAGTTGACGGCCTATGGCTGGCGGATTCCATTTGTGCTCGGAGGCGCGTTTGGGCTGCTCTCGATGTACCTTCGCCGTTTGTTAGCCGAGACCCCCGTATTTGAAGAAATGAAAGCGCGGCGGGCACTTGCCTCCGAGACCCCGCTGAAGGTCGTTGTCCGCGATCATCGGAGGGCGATCGTCGTCAGCGGATTACTGACCTGGATGCTTTCCGCCGCGATTGTCGTCGTTATCCTGATGACGCCAGCTCTGCTGGAAAAGATGCACGGTGTCTCTCCCGTTGTTGTGCTTCGAGCCAACTGCCTCGCAGCACTTGCTCTGACTGCCGGTTGCGTTCTCGTTGGCCTCTTGACCGACCGGTTCGGTCCCGGACGCGTGCTGCTGGTTGGCTGCCCGCCTTTGGGCGCCGCCGCGTACCTGTTGTACACGACCGGTACGGTGAATCCCTGGCTGACAACGTTACTCTACACGGTGGCAGGACTAACTGCCGGAATTGTCAGTGTTGTCCCGTACGTTATGATCGCGCTGTTCCCGCCGGTGATTCGCTATTCGGGAATCTCATTTTCCTACAATCTCTCTTACGCTATCTTCGGCGGACTGACCCCGATTGTCGTGACATGGTACCTCCGCTTCGATCGTCTGGCTCCTGCGCATTATGTCGCAGCGCTCTGCCTCCTGGGCGCGGGAGTCGGACTCTTTCTCGTCGGAAAGGATCGCCTGACCACTGCCAACTTCCTCTAGCCGATCCCGTATTGTTCTTGCACAAAGGGGAGCAGACCGGCTTTCTCAAGAGCTGCGAGGGGTGCCAGGAACGTTACTTGCACGACACCAGGATGTCTGCCGATTTCGATCGCTCCGGTAATCGTCGCGCGATTCATCACCTCCGGCACACTGAGAGAGAGGATCTCAGAAGCACGCCGGAGACCAACCTGAGTCGCCTTATTCAAATCGGGCCCCGATCCAACCACCGAGACAGGCCCTGTTTCCTCGATCTGATCGATTCCCCATTTGGCCGCCAACCGCCGTGCCTTGCCTTTTTCGGCATCGTTCAACGGCCGCGCCAGCGGCGGAAGATCTTCAATCAACGGGAAAAGAACAGGCCCATCGAGGGTTCGCCCCTTCAAGAGGTCGACCTCCAATGTCACAGTGCCGGAGACATCCATCGTATGCCCTGCGATCTCGCCATCACCTTGGAGAGCGTGCATATCTCCGAAATAAATGCCCGCTCCTGGCACTTTGACGGGTGCCAATAGAATCGCGCCGGGTCGAACCGCATCGATATCCATGTGTCCATCGGTCCGCAGTTCCAGCTGCTCAACGGTGATGGCGTATTCGTGCGGCGCGCCGACCAGCGCCGAGCCGAAATCGCCGGCATTATGAGAGTCGGGCATTCGGATTGCCGGTGTTGTTCCGAGTTGGCCGAGAAACGGCCGCAGCCTGGTGGCGATGCCGACTAAATCATGAGGAGCAAACGTAAGGATCGAATGCTGAGCCGAACTTTCCGGCAATGCAGCAAATTGATTGGCGGCGTGCGCTATCCGTTCCGCAGCCTCCTTCGGGACCGTGACTCCCACCTGGCGAGTTTCGTCAAAAACGACGGTGTAGCCATTGACGATCTGGAACGGGGTGACCGGAGTATTACATTTTACACAGTGAACCGCCTGCTGGCCGATCCCGTCGACGTAAGTATCGGGATAGAGCGTCCCGCAATTCGGGCAGCGGGGCGCTGCGTAAGCATCTCCCAGATAGTGGCCTTCAACCCATCGATCATGGCCTGAGGCTGTGGCGAGCGACGTGACATTAATATCGCGGATCCGTAGAACAACTGCGTCTCCGGGCATTGCTCCCTCCAGGAATACCGGTCGTGTCACTTCGTGACCGCCCCGAATTCGAGGCGTGATCATCGGACCCCAGCATCCGGGCGCGGTGTTTCCGACGATTGTCCCGCCGGTTGTCAGCGGGCCGAGCATCGGTTGTGCCGGATCCAAAATTCCGTTCGTCAACTCAGAAACGAGCACCGTTCGTTTCGCTCTGCTTTTCGCGTCAGAGGGATTCATGATTTTGCTCCGTGGTTCGGGTCGAAATTGAGTCAATCGGCGCCGGGATCCGTTTGCTGGCTCCGACGTCAAATGGCTCGCTGGTCTGTCTCCCAAAATTGCATTTTGGGCAGTTTTGAATCAGCAATGGAATTTAGCCGACTTCCTTCGACTCTCAAATGAAAGCCGGTCGCCAGGCGAGGAACTCCACCGGCGAGACGGCTATGATTCCTTGAGCTATCGTTTCGAGTGCCTCGGTCGAAACGGCTTTTCGTTGGCCTCGAACTTCCGTCCAGTTGCAAGGCGGTGCTCCACGCGCTGGATCCGCATCTGACCGGCCTGCGATGGATGCCTGAGGAACAGCTTCATCTGACGCTCAGCTTCCTCGGCGACGTCGAACCACACCTGGAAGACCGGCTCCGCGAAGTGTTGGGCAAAGTGCGGGTGTCGCCGTTTTTTCTGCCGCTGCGCGGTATTGGTGCCTTCGAATCGCGTGGCCGGCCATCGGTGGTCTGGGTTGGAGTAGGCAAGGGGCATCCCCTTCTATTTGAGCTGCACCGGCGCGTGCAGAACGCTGTTCTTAATGCCGGGCTCGAACCCGATCTCAAACCGTTTCATCCGCATGTTACGGTCGCCCGCGCCAAGGGCATTTCCCGGCAAGCGCTTCAACCGCTTTTACGGTGCTGTTCAGAGACAGAGTTCGGCCTGTTTAAGGTGACCGGTTTCGCGCTTTTTTCGAGTCTGTTAGCGGCCGAAGGCGCGACTCATCGTGTGGAAATGTGCCAGGAATTCTGACAGATTCTAACACCTCTCGGAAATGCGATGACCGGAACGCAAAGTGCGCGGCCCGCAGACTTGGGCGGCGACGAATCCTCGACGAGCACACCTGGTCCTGGAGCGAGAATCTGTTCCAGTCAACTCCCTATTTTGGACAGGCGCGTTTTCTCGTTTGTCATGTTATTCCAAAAGGATTATCAGCAACATTGAATATGGCACTTTTTTCGTCTGGAGGGATAGCCGCCCCCGTGCCCGTATTGGTCCTCGCAGCGTCGCTGTTGCTTGGGGCATGCGCCTCCGCAGATACCGGAAAAAAGAACGATCCGATTTTCTACGGCTCCGGTGGTGCGGGCAACGGTGGCGGTGCCGCAAACGGCGGCGTCAGCTTTAGCTGGTAGCGGAGATGCCGACTCAATGCGTTTGGCAAAGTGGATGGAGCGTGAATTGCAAAGATCTTGAAGATTTTTTCCTTGTTCATCGTGCCGAGCGCGAGTTTCGATAGTATTCCTCATGTGCGGACGCTACCGCAGAACGACAGCCGAAGAAGAAATCGCTCGCCAGTACCATGTTCCGATTCCTCCTCAGCTTGATCTACCGATCAGCTACAACATCGCGCCAGCCCAGGATGTCCTCGCGATCCGGTTCAATCCGGAAACCAGGCAACGCACCCTGGATGCACTGCGCTGGGGCCTGATCCCGAATTGGGCAAAAGATGAAAAGATCGCTTACAAGACCATCAACGCACGGGTAGAGACCGTCGACACGGCGCCGTCGTACCGCGGCGCATTCAAAAAGAGGCGATGCTTAATCCCGGTGGATACGTTCTACGAGTGGCACCGAACTGGGAATCACAAAATCCCGTACGCGATCGGGATGAAAGATGACTCAGTTTTTGTATTCGCTGGGCTCTGGGAAGGGTGGAAACCGCCAGGGAGCGAAGAGTGGCTAAGGACGTGCACGATTATCACCTGCGAACCGAACGACCTGGTGCGGGAGATTCATACGAGGATGCCCGTGATTTTGCCCGAGGAGGTCCATGACGCCTGGTTGTCTGGGGATGCCGGCAAAGAGATTTTGGGGCCGTTCCCGGCGGAGCGGATGAAGGCGTGGACGATCAGCACGAGAGTGAATAGTCCGAGGAATAATGATCCGGAAATTTTGGAGCCGGGCTAGCAGAATTTTACGGCCGGGTTAGAGGTTCCAGACCCGTTTGGGTTTGCCCGCTTCCTCAGTCGATTCTGTTGTAACCAATCGTCGTAGTGAATCGCCCAGGGTTCATTGTCGCGCCACAAGCCGCCGACTTTATGGTACCGAGGCGAGAAGCCTTCGTAACGGAACCCACACCTTTTGATAAGCGCTATTCTTCGACCGTCTCCCGCTCGCAGAATATTGCGCAAATGGCCGGAATTGTCGTGACCAGGCCGACCAGCGTAAGGGTAGCTCCGATCGCCTTCCGTTGCTCTCCACTGATCCGGTCCGCAAGAAGCAAGGCGATTCCGGCACCAATCATGGCGCGTGTAACAATTATGAATGCGAGTTCTGGCTGACTAAGGTGCACTTCCTTCATGAAAGTACGAATCGCTGAGTTCTCCAAAGCCGTCAAAGAGGAATGCCGAACCAGAACCCGAATTCTCCCCCCATTCAGGATGCGTCCGGGTTCGGAAGCATGAAATCGCGCACAATACCGTTAAGCTCATAGCACCCGGCGATGAACTGGCGGAGCGTTCGAGAAGTGGACCCGAACGAATCGAATTCGTCGATCGAAAGCCCGTCATGGTTGTAGGCACGCCGGAAATCCAGAAACTTCTTGGAGAGCTCCGCCACTATTCTTGGATCGACCGGCTTATCAATCCGCGGATAGACCTCGATGTCGCTGGCATTGTATCGAACTTGCCATGCGTAAGGCGGCGAGATGACGACATCACCGCCGATGAACTCGCTCCAGTGCATGTGATTTCGAAATGCCGCCGACAGCAGGCGAATCCGGTAGCCGCGCTCTCGAAATATCTGATACGCTTTCTTGAATACGGCCACCCCGGCCCACTCCAGGTACCCCGGATCGATGGTGATGTTTTCTTTCTCGGCAACGACCTTCAGCCAGTCATCGAGCCGCCCGACCATGATGGTACACACAGGTCCCATGGTCGCGATATCTTTGCCTTCGTTCTCACGCCGTTTAAGGCCGCGCTCAACCGCCTCGGCCACGGCAAGCGACTGTGGCAGCGTGAAGCTCACTGTCGCGTTGATGCTGATCCCGCGATACGTAGCCTCCTCGATCGCCGGAATACCGGCGCGCGTCACTGGGATTTTTACGATGATATTAGGCGCGAGTTGGGCGAATTCCTCCGCCTGCGCCACGATCGCCTGGGTATCCCGATATAGCCGCGGGTCGGTCTGCACGGAGAGCCTGCCGTTTCTGCCCGCGTGCGCATTAAAAATAGGTTCCAAAAGGGCGGCGCCTTTGATCGAAATTTCGCGGACGAGTTGCCAGCCGATCTGGTCCTCGGTCGCCACGGGCATTTCATCGATCAGGCTGCG
>CAZMNG010000100.1:0-9060 GCA_964567505.1 uncultured Chthoniobacterales bacterium | reverse complement strand
CACTTAGCTCAACCCGCAGGTTATTTCGCAGCGTAGGCGAAGGGTCTCAGCCTTTAAAGTCAACGCGCTCGGTTATCTGCTGTTAAGACGGCCATGGCCCGGAAGATGATATACGCACTTCCTCGAAAATCGATTCCTAGGAATAAAGCAAAAGCAGGTCTCTATATAATGCAAAAAGCAGCTTTCTATAATGCACTTTGCCCGGTTATGGTTCTCGAAAAATCGGATTTACGGCGTTGACTGGAACGGGAACTCTGAGGAATTTTCGCCATCGAAACTGCCACTGACATCAAAAACAAGACCGTTCCGGCCAAGGGGCGTAAACGGAGTTGGGTCTTGCGAGCGCTCATTTGGAGTGCGTTGCTGCTACTCGTTGCGGGCGTGCTTTACCTGGTCCTCAACCACCCGGAAGCACCCAAAGCGCGTCCAGTCGTCCCAATCACGATAACAACCGCCGCGGCCAAAAAAGGAAATATCGGCGTCTATCTTGAGGCGATCGGAACGGTGACGCCGGTCTACACTGCGTCAATCTTTAGCCAAGTCACCGGGGTGGTCGTTGCGGTTAACTACACGGAGGGTCAGATCGTCAAAAAGGGAGATCCATTGACGGACGTCGATGATCGTCAGTACGTGGCAACGCTATTGCAGGCGCAAGGGTCGCTCGAACGGGATGAGAACCTGCTGGCTCAGGCAAAGATGGATCTTGAGCGGTATCAGGCCGCGTGGGCGCGCAATGCCGTTGCAAAGCAAATCCTGGATGATCAGGAGAAGCTGGTGCGGCAGGACGAGGGCACAGTGAAAAACGATCAGGGAACAGTGCAATTTGACCAGCTGCAGGTCGAATACTGTCACATCACCGCGCCTATCACAGGGCGCGTCGGTCTGCGCCTGGTGGATCCGGGGAACCTGGTGAATGCGGGTCAGAGCCTCGGCAGCGCTTCGACTCCGCTTGTAGTGATTACACAGATACAGCCCATCACGGTGATTTTCACCATACCGGAGGACAACCTCGGTCCGGTCCAGGCGCAGCTGCGCAAGAACGCCAAGCTGACCGTCGATGTCTACGATCGTTCCGCGCAGAAGAAAATAGCGAGCGGCGAATTACTGGCTCTGGATAACCAGATTGATACCACCACGGGGACGGTGAAGGTGCGCTCGATTTTCAGCAATGACGATTCCGCATTGTTCCCGAACCAGTTTGTCAATACGCGGCTGTTAGTGGAAACGCTGGAAGGCGTGACCTTGATTCCGTCGGCAGCGATTCAACAGAATGCGCAAACATCGTTTGTGTATGTGATTCAAGACAACGTGGCTCACTTGCACAACATTAAGCCGGGCGTTACCGATAACGGATTGACGCAGGTGGAAGGCATCAATCCCGGAGACGTCGTCGCAAACAGTAGCTTCGACAAGCTCCAGGACAACGCGAAGATTACCCTTGCAAGCAGCAAACCACCTGAGCCGCAGAAGCCAGGTGGCAAGGGATCATGAGTCCGTCCAGCCCATTTATTTCGCGGCCAGTGGCAACTTCCTTGCTGATGGCCGCGATCTTCCTCGTCGGTCTTGTCGCTTATACGCAACTCCCGGTCTCCGCGTTGCCGCAAGTCGATTATCCGACGATTCAGGTCGTCACATTTTATCCGGGGGCCAGCCCCGAAGTGGTTGCAACGACGGTGACGGCGCCGCTGGAGCGGCAATTTGGGCAGATGCCGGGATTGAACCAGATGACCTCCACCAGTTCCGGTGCCACTTCCGTGGTGGTCTTGCAGTTCAATCTCAGCCTGAACATCGATGTCGCCGAGGAGGAGGTGCAGTCTGCAATCAACGCTTCGCAGAGTCTATTACCGGCCAATCTTCCGTCGCCACCGATCTACAGCAAGACGAATCCAGCCGATGCGCCCGTGTTGACCATGGCCGTCACGTCAAAATCGATGCCGCT
This sequence comes from uncultured Chthoniobacterales bacterium, assembly GCA_964567505.1. Classification (GTDB taxonomy): domain Bacteria; phylum Verrucomicrobiota; class Verrucomicrobiia; order Chthoniobacterales; family JAFAMB01; genus JAFAMB01. Next base: position 7,121 of record CAZMNG010000100.1, on the reverse strand, counting down.
TTCGCAGGTGGAGGATCTTGTGGATACCCGCCTTGCGCCCAAGATCGCACAACTCAGTGGAGTCGGTCTTGTCAGCATCAGCGGAGGGCAAAAACCGGCCGTCCGCATCCAAGCCAATCCGACGGCGCTTTTGTCATATGGTGTCAACCTCGAAGACTTGCGCACAGCGCTGACTGCGACCAGCGTAAACGCGGCGAAAGGGAATTTCGATGGGCCCCGCCAGGATTTCCAGATCGATGCCAACGATCAATTGGTAACCAGCAAAGATTATCGAAGCGTTGTCGTTGCCTACCGCAACGGTGCGCCGGTCATGCTCACCGACGTCGCCCGGGTTGTGGATGGGGTCGAGAACAACCAGCAGGCCGCATGGATGAACGAGACGCCGGCGGTCATTTTGAACGTGCAACGCCAGCCTGGGGCCAACACGATCAGCGTGGTCAAAAGCATCAAGCAGTTGCTGCCACAGCTCAAGGCCAGCCTGCCGGCGAGCATTCAGGTGACAACACTTACCGATCTCACAACCGCCATTAACGCCTCGGTCGCGGATGTGGAGTTTGAACTGCTGTTGACAATCTTCCTCGTGGTGTTGGTCATCTTTCTGTTCTTGCGAAATCTTTTGGCCACCATCATTCCCAGTGTGGCGGTGCCGCTGTCGCTGATTGGCACCTTCGCGGCCATGTACGCCCTTGGATACAGCCTCGACAACTTATCGCTCATGGCGCTGACAATCTCGACCGGTTTCGTAGTAGACGATGCCATCGTGATGATCGAGAACATTACGCGGTACATCGAAGAGGGCGAGGCGCCCATGGCGGCGGCGCTCAAGGGCGCGGAGCAAATTGGGTTCACGATTCTCTCACTGACGGTATCGCTCATCGCCGTATTGATCCCGCTGTTGTTTATGGGGGACGTAGTCGGACGCCTATTCCGGGAGTTCGCCGTGACACTCGCCGTGACGATCGTCATTTCGGCGGTGGTCTCCTTGACGCTCACACCGATGATGACCGCGCGGATGGTGCGGCACAATCCGAAAGAGAAGCAGGGACGGTTGTTTCGAGCCTCCGAGCGCGCCTTTGAGAGCATGATCGCCTTTTACGGGCGGACTCTGAAATTCGTCCTCAGGCACCAGGCGATTACGTTAGTGGTTGCCGTGGCGACGCTAATGCTGACGGTTTACCTTTATATTGTCATCCCAAAAGGGTTTTTCCCGGTGCAGGACACCGGTGTAATCCAGGGGATTTCACAAGCGCCGCCTACAATCGGGTCAAAGGAGATGGCGCAGAAACACCTGGCACTAGCGAAGGTCATTCTGCAAGATCCCGCGGTCGAAAGCCTCTCGTCGTTTATCGGTGCGGACGGCACAAACACGACGATTAACAGCGGTCGAATGTCGATCAATCTGAAGCCGCTCGAGGTGCGCAACATCAGCGCATCCGATGTGATTCGCAGACTCAACTCGAAACTGGAGCAAGTTCAGGGAATCCACCTGTTTATGGCGCCTGTGCAGAACATCACAGTGGATGACCGGGTGAGTCGTGCCCAATTCCAGTACACGCTCGAAGACCCCGATCCGAATGAACTAGCAGACTGGACCAACCGTTTCGTGGACCGTTTGCAGAAATTGCCGGAACTGGAGGGTGTCGCGACCGATCAACAGCCCGGAGGACTTGCCGTACACCTGGCGATCGACCGGGTGACTGCGTCGCGGCTTGGCATCGCGCCGACAACGATCGACAACACATTGTACGACGCCTTCGGTCAAAGGCAGATCAATACGATGTACACCCAGGTCAACCAGTACCATGTGTTGCTGGAGGTTGAACCGTACTTTAAGCAAGACCCGAGTAAGCTGAACCAGCTTTACATCCTGGCCAATGCATCTTCGGGTGCAAGCGGCACGGCAGCCTCTACCTCGTTCTCGGCCTCCGGATCGTCGTCGGCCGGGTCAAACGCCCTGACCGGCACGGCGCAGTATACTCCAGCGGCCAATACCTTGGCACCTCCCTTGAATGCGCTATCCGGGAAGATCGCCAGCACCGGGGCAGGCTCAGCCGGTGCAACCAGTTCGGCCACACAAAGTCAAGTGCCGTTGAGCGCATTCAGTCATTTCGAGAACACGACAGAGCCGCTTTCCATCAACCATCAGGGACAGTTTCCCGCGATCACGGTCTCCTTCAACCTGGCGGAGAATTCCTCGCTCGGAGACGCCATATCAGCGGTCGAGGAAGTGCAGAAGGAGATGCACATGCCGGCCAGTATCCAGGCCGGCTTCCAAGGAACTGCGGCATCCTTTCAAGCCTCGCTGACGAATGAGCCACTGCTCATTCTTGCGGCCCTGGTCACCGTCTACATCGTTCTGGGTGTTTTGTATGAGAACTTTATTCATCCGATTACCATTTTGTCCACGCTTCCTTCGGCCTGCGTTGGCGCGCTCATTGCGCTGATCCTTTTCCATCAGGACTTAAGTGTGGTTGCAATTATTGGTTTGGTCCTGCTGCTCGGTATCGTGAAAAAGAATGGCATCATGATCGTTGACTTCGCACTGCAGGCCGAGCGGGAGGAGGGAAAAAGCGCGACGGAGGCCGCTTACCAGGCCTGCCTGTTGCGGTTTCGTCCGATCATGATGACCACCATGGCTGCTCTGTTGGCCGGTGTACCGCTGGCTTTCGGTTCGGGAATCGGCTCGGAGTTACGCCGTCCCCTTGGCATTTCGATGGTGGGCGGATTGATATTCAGCCAGGTGCTCACGCTTTACACGACACCGGTCATTTACATCTTTTTTGACAATCTCTCACGCCGCTTCTCGCGGAAATCGACCAGACCGGAATCTGGGAGCGAGCGAAATCACACAGCGCTGTCATGAACTTCTCCGCGCCGTTCATTCGCCGGCCAGTGGCTACGACTCTGATCACGGTGGGGATTGCGTTTGCGGGGGCTCTTGCTTACAGGGTTTTGCCGGTATCGCCCCTGCCACAGGTGGATTTTCCCACAATTTCAGTTAATGCCAGCTTGCCAGGGGGGAGTGCCGAAATCATGGCTTCGTCCGTCGCCACCCCTTTGGAGCGGCAGTTCGGTCATATTGCGGGCGTAACGGAAATGACGTCGGCGAGTTCGCTCGGAACGACCTCGATCACGATTCAATTTGACCTCAATCGCAACATTGATGGCGCGGCACGGGACGTTGAAGCCGCCATCAACGCAGCGCGGACATATCTACCGTCAAACCTGCCGTCAAATCCCACCTACCGAAAAGTAAATCCCGCGGACGCGCCAATCATGATCCTTGGCCTGACTTCGGATAAATTCGGGCCGGCGAGGTTATATGACGCAGCTTCCACGGTCGTCCAGCAAAAGCTGTCACAGATTCAGGGAGTAGGCCAAGTGAACGTGGGGGGTGGCGCGCTGCCCTCGGTGCGCGTGGATGTCAACCCTGCTCAGTTAGCCAATTATGGATTAAGCATGGCAAACGTTCAGTCCATACTCAGCCTGCAGAACGCGGACCTGCCCAAGGGCCAGTTTACTGACGGCAATGCGACGGCGGATATAATCGCCAATGACCAGATCTCCCATGCGGCGGACTACAAGCCGCTGATTATCGGTTACAACAATGGCGCGGCCGTTCGCTTGTCAGATATCGCCGAAGTGACGGATTCGGTACAAAACATCCGGACCGGCGGATATTTGAATGGCAAACGAGCCGTCACGCTGGTCATCTTTCGGCAGCCTGGCGCCAACATCATCTCGACGGTAGATCGGTTGCGGGCGGAACTGCCATCGATCAAGGCATCAATCCCGGACGGGATTGATGTTACGATCGTTCTTGATCGCACGACAACGATTCGCGCCTCGGTCGAGGATGTGGAGCGGACGCTCATGGTTTCCGTCATTCTCGTCATCGCGGTGGTGTTCGTCTTCCTGCGCAACCCACGCGCCACGCTCATTCCGGCTGTGGCCGTTCCGGTTTCGCTCATCGGAACTTGCGCGGTGATGTACCTGTTCGGATACAGCATCGATAACCTCTCGTTGATGGCGCTGACCATTTCGACCGGGTTTGTGGTGGATGACGCGATTGTGGTCATGGAAAACGTCACGCGCCATCTGGAAGAAGGCATGACGCCATTTGAGGCGTCGCTCAAAGGTACGGAGCAAATCGGCTTCACCGTCTTCTCCATCAGCATCTCGCTCATTGCAGTGTTTATTCCCCTCCTGATGATGGGAGGAATTGTGGGCCGTCTGTTCCGGGAGTTTGCCGTAACCCTTTCGACGGCGATCCTCGTTTCCATGTTCATCTCGCTGACCACGACGCCGATGATGTGCGCGTACATTCTGAAAGACGAGCGCACGAAAAAGCATGGTCGCATTTACGTGGCGAGCGAACGCGCTTTTGACTGGGTGCTGTCGCTCTACCGGCACAGCCTGGAATGGGTATTGGCCAATCCCATGATCACGCTCGTTGTGCTGTTCCTGACCGTCGCGCTGAATGTGGTGCTAGTCGTCCAAATGCCGAAAGGCTTTTTTCCGCAGCAGGACACGGGAGCCATTGTCGGTGGAGTGCAAGGTCCGCAGGATTCATCTTTTGCGGCGATGAACTCTTCCATCCAGCAGATCGGCAATGTGATCAAGAGCGATCCCGCGGTCGCCAATGTCATTGCGTTCACTGGCGGAAACGGCGCAACCAATACCGGCTTTGTCTACATTGCGCTCAAACCATTATCTGAGCGCAAAATTGGGGCTGCCGAGATAATCAATCGATTGCGTCCGAAATTAAACCGTTTGCCAGTTGCTTCGGCCTTCCTGCAGGCGTCACAGGATCTTCGCATTGGCGGGCGATCCAGTAATGCGCTGTATCAATACACTCTCCAATCCGACAGCGCGCGGGAGCTCGCCAAATGGGGACCGACCCTGCTCAACGCGATGAAACACATTCCCGGTCTGCAGGATGTAAACTCAGATCAGCAGAATGGCGGACGTGATGAGTTCCTGACATACGACCGCGTGACCGCGGCAAAACTTGGGCTCACCGTGCAGCAACTGGATTCGGCGCTCTACAACGCATTCGGTCAATCGGAAGTGTCGGTCATCTACACGCAGTTAAACCAATATTACGTGGTCCTCGAAGTGGCTCCCCAGTATTTGCAAACCCCGGAGGGGTTCAAATACACCTATCTGACGAGCTCGAACAAGGGTCACATTCCGCTCGCCGCGGTGTCGACGACTCAGGCCAATACCATTCCGCTTGCGATCAATCACACGGGCTTGTTTCCCTCGGTCACGGTGTCATTCAATCTGGCTCCGAATGTCTCCTTGAGCGATGCTACCGCTCGCATCGCAGATATGCAGCGACGGCTCGGCACGCCTGCAACGATCCAAGGCTTTTATGCAGGCACGTTGCTGGCCTATCAACAATCGCTGAGCACCATGCCAATCCTGGTTGCGACGGCGCTGCTCGCCGTTTACATCGTTCTCGGGATTCTCTACGAAAACCTCGTGCATCCCGTCACGATTATCTCGACTCTGCCATCGGCGGGCGTGGGCGCGATGCTGGCGCTAACAGTTTTCAAAATTGATCTTAACGTGATTTCCATCATCGGCATCGTGCTCCTGATCGGAATTGTCAAAAAGAACGCCATCATGATGATCGATTTCGCGCTGCAGGTGGAACGCCAGGAAGGAAAGGGCCCCGCCGACGCCATTTTTGAAGCATGCATGCTACGCTTTCGCCCAATCCTGATGACGACCATGGCGGCTCTATTTGGGGCGCTCCCGCTGGCGTTCGGGACCGGCACAGGGTCGGAGCTCCGGCAGCCACTAGGGACCAGCATCGTGGGCGGACTCATCGTGAGTCAGTTGCTGACGCTCTATACAACGCCGGTCCTCTATCTAGCGTTTGACCGGCTTCGGCTGCGAATGCAGGGCAAAAAACTCGATGTATTTCACCATGGAGACACGTCCGTTCCGAATGATGCATAATCATCTCAGGGATCAGCCGCGACGGGATGAGTTGTTCCGAAGAACGCTCGGAGTCTGCCTGTGCGCGATGCTTTGTTCACTGACAGGATGCCTGGTCGGGCCGAAATATCAGACGCCAGTCGCTACCGCGGAGAGCCTGCCGGCCGCGTACAAAGAGCGCCCGACACGGTCCAAGGACGCCGGTGATTGGAAAGTGGCGCAGCCTCAGGACGCGATGCTGCGCGGACCCTGGTGGAGAATATTCAAAGATCCGGAGTTAAATGCTCTGGAAGAGCAACTCAACATCAACAACCAAAACATCAAGGAATTCTTCGAAAACTTCATGGAAGCGCGCGCTCTGGTGGCCGAGGCGAAAGCTCAGCTCTATCCGACTCTGACTGCGAACGCGTCCTACACCCGATCCGGCACTGGGTCGGCCATACCGCTCACCGCGATCCTGACGGCTTTGGATGCCTCATGGGAGCCGGATCTCTGGGGGAAAGTGCGCAACGCCGTGCGGTCAGCGCAATACACCGCGCAGCTCAACGCTGCGGATCTGGAGAATGAGCGATTAACCGAGCAGGCGAGTCTGGCCACGTTTTTCTTCGAAATCCGCGGACAGGATGCGCTGATAAAGGTCCTCAACGACACAATCGCGGCGGACCAGAAAGCGCTCGATTACAACCGCGCTCAATACGACACCGGAATCACCGATCAAATCTCGGTCGTCGAGGCTGAGAACGCCTTGCAAAATGCGCAGGCCACTGCGACGAACCTTGGCGTAGCCCGCGCCCAGTTTGAGCACGCCATCGCGGTTCTGGTGGGCCGAGTCGCCTCGAACTTCTCGATTCCGGTAAGGGTCCTGGACGTCGCTCCGCCACCGATTCCGATTGGCGTGCCATCACAACTACTTGAGCGCAGGCCCGACGTTGCGGCCGCGGAACGTACGATGGCGTCAGCCAATGCGCAGATCGGAATCGCTTATGCCGCCTATTATCCCACGCTCACTTTGGGCGCGGAAAATGGATTTCAGAGTTCGCAATTCGGCACTTTGTTCCATGCCGCCAGTCACACCTGGTCCGTAGGCCCTTCTGTGTCCGAAACGATTTTCGATGCGGGACTCCGGAACGCTACGGTCCACCAAAACGTTGCGACTTTTAATGCAGATCTGG
>CAZMNG010000099.1:0-9067 GCA_964567505.1 uncultured Chthoniobacterales bacterium | reverse complement strand
TAGCGCGTGCGTCCAAACCAATGCTGGCCAGAGAAACGGCCAGGATGGCAGCGGTATTCGAGTCCGGTCCCGCAATGCGAAATTGCTGGGAACTCCATAGGGTAATGACCAACCCGACCAAACAGACGCCAATCAGCAAGCTGGGAATTCCGACAGAAGCGTATCTCTCGAGGCTGTCACTAAAGATCATCAGGCCGTAGCCGATTGCGTAGCAAAGCGTGATCAGGGCGTTGATCGACCCGCCGCAGAGAACGCCAAAGACCCGTGAGATTTTTACCGGCATTTATTTTCTTGTAGGTGAAACGGGCGGCTGCTGCCAAGAAAGTTAACCGACGAATACTGCGGCTACCAAGGATTTCCGAAAAAAATCGGTTGCGAAAAACGTGCCCTTGTCGGGCTTGCGTGGGGCTTATGCCACCGCAAATACAAACTAATAAGAACCGATCGTCGATGTCGCATCCCGCGACTTCGAAGAATAAAAAAATGCGTTGCATTTCTACACCGCTGATTAGCCTGCTGCGGGCGGTTCCAGCAATGTCAAACCTTTCCAAATCCTCCGTGTCTTAGCGCCATCCGCGCTGTACCGATCTGTGATCGGCGGGCTCATGGGCTGAAATCCTCGTTCTTTTCTGGAGGGCAAATCGCCCTCTTCCGGGAATTGGCTCGGGCCAACTCAACCTTGATCAGGATCCTGACCCGTGTCAGTCTCGACTCCAAAACAAATGAAATTAGGAGCAAGAGATCTGTGGCGTTGAGCATCCTGTTCGTCGGAGGTAGCGGCCAAATATCGCTTACGTCTGTCCGTGGAGCGGTTGCTGCCGGGCACAAGGTTACGGTATTTAATCGCGGAAAGTCGTCCATGGCCGAGGTTCCGGCAGGCGTGACCAGTATCGTCGGGGATATCCACGACCGGGAATCTTACGCGAAGTTGGGTGGGTCCACATTCGACGTAGTTTGCGCCTTTATGGTCTTCAGGCCAGAACAGATCAGTCAAGATATCACAACCTTTTCGGGGAGAGTTGGGCAGTATATTTTCATTTCGTCCGCGTCAGTCTACCAGAAGCCGGCAAGACACTACATCATCACTGAAAAAACACCTCTCGAGAATCCCTATTGGGAATACAGCCGCCACAAGATTGCCTGCGAACGCCTGTTGCAGGATCAAAGCACGTTATCCTACACCATCGTACGTCCGAGCCATACGGTGAGGACTCGGCTTCCGATTCAGATCGGCGACCCGATGACCGGGGTCCGCCGCATGCTAGCTGGGAAGTCGGTCCTGGTCGCTGGCGACGGCACTTCGCCCTGGACGTTGACCCGGGCCATCGACTTCTCCGTGCCGTTCGTTCGACTTTTCGGCAACCATCGGGCTCTCGGCGAGGATTTCCACATCACCAATGATCGCGCTTTCACTTGGGATCAGATCCATACGGCGATCGGGCGAGCCCTCGGCGTCGAGACGAGAAACTTTCATGTGCCGACCGATACGCTGATTCGGTATAACCCCGAATGGACCGGCCCGCTCATCGGCGACAAGAAATGGACAGCGCTCTTCGACAATTCGAAGATCAAAAACGCCGTAGGTCAGTTCACCTGTTCTGAGGATTTGGATGAGATCCTGGCCGAGCCCATGGCCCGGGCGAAGCTGGACCTGAAGATGCCTCGCGACGACGGTCCTCCCAACCAACTCGGTGGTGTCGCGGAGGACGAGGATACTCTGATGGATCGTATCATCGCGGACCAGTCAGCCCTAGGGAGCCACTGAAAAGAGCCGACGATGGCACATCACGCTATCCCTCTGACCGCTGTCCAAACTGGCTTGCGGCGTCCAGCACGGGTTCCGGTAGTGACGGCCAGGGTGTCGAGAATGTCGCCTGCTGATTGCATTGTCCGTGGATACGATTCCATTCAGGTCGCATTGCCACTTCCGGATGATCGAGATTTGCAGGTCATTCAGGCGGCTATAACCAACACAAACATTGTACGTAGACTTGCAGCAGTTTTGCTTTCACCGCCTTCCAGTCTTTTCTACCCGATTAGCGCTTTTCCAAGGCAATACCGTGGAAAATAGTGGAAAAGGAAACCCTGAAACCGGGTTCAAGTCCCCCCCGAGCACATATTCCATTGCGTGCCACTTTTAAATGGCTTAAGTTCAAACACTTACGACATGAGTCTTTTTACGTAAAAGACGTAATACATATAATTGTTCTCACTATGCGTCGGCCCTAGAATCACCTCCGATCCCGTCAAATCGCTATCGAATCGCGATTTGGCCTGGCGGTTGCTTACGCTCATCGGTGCAGAAAAAGGATCGCGATTGCGGCGATAATACCCAAAGGGACGAGGATGAAGAGCGCGATCCGCATGCCAATCGCAATGCCGTTGGCAAGCGCGTTACGACCGGGTGGCACAGCCACGAGTCGCATGAGCCATTCGTCGAGTTTCATGGTTTCCAGTCACTGGGGCGGTGCTTGACCGAAGGCATTGAAGTACGTCCAGGACTTTATTGCCAGGCCATAAATCTCTGGCGCTTTGTTTCGAATGTCGAGCGCGACGGCCTTCAATTCAGCCGAGTCGTAACCTTGCGAGTTTACGGTGTACAAACCGCTAGGCCATATGTTGCGCGCAGGCGGCGCAACCAGATCCTCGAGCGTGCTTTCCGCTTCCGCCAACGTAGGTGCGGCTGATGTTACTTGCGATGTGCCAGTGGAGCGGCTCGGCTGGGGCCTCGCCGACTCGACTGAGCGGCTCGACTGAGCGCGCCGAAGTCTCGCCGAAGTCCCACCAGTCCCGGACGGGACAAAACCATCCGCGAATTCTCTCTCAAAGTACTCGGCCGCTTCCGCGACCCGTTTGAGAAGCGCTTTTTCCGATGATGAAATCGAAGCGGTGCCGCCTGAGTTCAACAGCCTGCTGGAATAGGAAAATGTTAGCTTGGCGATTTTATCGAGCGCCACGATCGATCGTGTCAGTTCTTTTCGCCTTTGTCGTAATCTGGGGGTTTCCCGCAATGAAAGCTTCAGCAATTTCAGCAGATGGATCGGGCCAGCCTCGGTCCACGAAAATCTCAACCGCCATACCGGGGATCCTGAATTCGGGGCGGTCGCCGGTACATTTGAAGACGAGGATGGCAGCCCCACTGAAACGGTGATCGCCAACTGAGTTAAAACCGCGGTGATAGCCGTTGTTATCCTCTCTTCCTTCGCCGTGAATAGTGCGAAGAAAGGCAACACATCCTGGAAGGGCAATCTGAAAGTATTTGACAGTAACACGATCGCTGTACACGCGATCGCCATCCGAAATGTGGCGAGATCGCGTCCAGGAAAAGGCTCCAGCTCGGCCCATAGAACACGCCATAGACTGACTTGCTGCTCCGTCTTGTGCCGATCGGCGAGCTGTGCACGCCATACACGATGCGGACGTCTCCTGCCTGGCAGCCGAATAATTGGACAAACAGTTACGAACGTGGCGTTCTGCAGGTAGAGGATAGCGTCGACGACGTCAGAAACTTCACCCATTCGACTAAAGGGATGAAACTTCGCCAGCGCCGCATGATTATCCTTGCCATGCATCGGCGTGTTGATGACGCCCGGCGACACCGTATTAAACCGGATGTTGTTAGGCGCGTACTCGAGCGCCAACGCCTTGCTCACGGCCGGCATCGGCGACTTCGACAGCACCGCCAAAAGTGCAGGCGCGTTGCCGCACGCCAAATGGGCCGCTTGAGCATGGTGCTCCTGCTATAAAGTCAACAGCTGTTCCCAAGCTTGCTCGGTCGCGAATACTTTGTTTAAAAACTGGACTTCATCTTTGCGGGCCGCTGCCGCGTCTCGTTGTTGCGGAAGGCTAATCGTATAGCGAGTTATGTCGGTTCCATCCACGGTGGCGATAAATTGACCACCGTGATGATACACGATGAAGTAACAGATCAGAAGACTGATTCCTGCATCTTTCGGATTGGTGTCCTGAACATAAAAAGGATCGAACACGTGGCGCAGCGACTCCTTAGGTAACCTCAATCCGTCCGCCGAAAAGTCCAATCTGACGTCACCGCTTTGACTATCTTCTGTCAGCACGACGTAGAACACCGACTCCTTCGCCGTGGCCTCGGCTAAGTTGTCAAAAAGCAACTCAAACAATCGGCAAAACATTTTTTTATCAACGTAGATCACGGGCTCAGAGGCAGAAGCCTGCACTTGTACGGCTCGATCTTCCCATCCTTGTTGCCGTTTCTTCGACTTAACAATTTCGGTTGCCAGCTCTGATAGTTTAAGCTGCTCATCAAATTTCGCCGGAGGCGCGAATGGAATTGATCCCAAGCTATCTAATATTCCGGTAATCTTGCGCATTTGAGACTGCGCCGTCTTATAAAAGGCGAGCCAATCATCCGGATTGTTAACCCGCTCAATATCCATATTTGTTAAAGGAGCAAGATCCAAAAATACCCTAACGGCTACAAGGGCATTACGGAGATGATGACCCAATCCAGAGGCCAGAAGCCCGAGGCTAATTAGCCGATCGGTCATCATCAGCCGATGTAAAGCGGAAAGTTTCTCCCGCAGAAGCGCATCCCGCTCACCCTGGATAATGAAGAACTCCATCGCTCGCATAAGGGTGATTTCTAATTCGGGGATATCCCATGGCTTGGAAATGTATTTGTAGATCGCTCCGGTATTTACCGCCGCCACCGCTGCGTCCAAATCGGAATAGGCGGTGGCCAGCATTCTAATCATCTTTGGGCGCTGTTGGCGCACCTTCTCGAGCACTTCCACACCGGTCGTGGAGGGCATCCTTTGATCGGCGATAAGAATACCGATATCATCCTTATGCAATTCGAATAAGCGCAATGCCTCGGCCGCACTGGGTGCGGTCATGATCCTAAATCTATCCTCGAAATTCGCCCGGAAATATTTAAGAGACATTGCTTCGTCATCAACATAGAGGATAGAATATCGCTTGTAGTCATATAACAGTTTCATAGGGTTCCTTCTTTTCCTCCAGTTTCACTTCGCTTCTTGGTTCCTCAGCGAACGGTAGGGTCACGATTACCTCGGTGCCTTTGCCAGCCACACTCCGCACATTCAAACGCCCGCCGTGAGACTTAGTAATAGCGGCACAAATACTTAGACCTAGTCCCATCCCCTTTCCAACGTCCTTCGTTGTGAAAAATGGATCGAAGATTTTGTCGATATTCTGGTGTGGAATACCCACGCCGTTATCTTCAATTGTGACACTCACCTGTTCGCCTTGAACTGCAGCATTAATAGTAATGGCGGGCAAGTAGTCCGAGGATTGGCGGCTGCTGCAGGCATCATGTGCATTTTGCACAAGATTAATGAAGAGTTGGGTGATCTGGGTGGGATTTCCATTGATCGCGATACGCGCATCTATATGAATCATCGGACGAGCGCCTGGTTCGTAGGAACCAGCGCTAAGGCGACAGGCGTGTTGTACGCATTCCAAAAGCTTTATTGAACCAAAGTCGGTAGGATTGGGATGCGCAAATGCGCGCAGGTTCGAGACCAGATCGGACACTCTCTTCAGGCCGTGCTGAACATCATCAAAAATCTCTGAACATGAGCTCGCCGACGAAGAGCCATCCAGCCGTTTTTTGAGGATTTGCACGGCTCCATTTACGTAGTTTAGCGGATTGTTGATCTCATGAATAATACCTGCACTCATGCGACCGAGCGAAATCATCTTGGCATGCTGAACCATCCGGACTTCGGATTCCTTTAACTGTTCTATGCTATGCGATAATTCCCGATTTCGATTCGCCAGTTCCTGGTTTAAAAAGGTGAGTGCTAACAGATTCTTGCAGCGCACCTGGAGCTCGGTGGTGGAGAAAGGCTTCGTTAAAAAATCCGTCGCACCCTTCCGCAGTACCGTCAGCTTCGCCTCTTCATCGGCGCGCGCTGTTAGGATCAAGATCGGTAAGCCTCTGGCTTGAATTTGGTCACACAGTTCCTGACATACCTGCAAGCCGTCCTTTTCGGGCATCATCATGTCGAGAACTAGAAGATCGGGCTGGTACTGACGGGTCATGTCGATGGCGTATTGGCCATCTGACGCAATCAGGACATCGAACTGCTCTTTTAGTTGAGCAGCGATGAACGCTGCCATATCCGCCTCATCCTCACCTATCAGAATGAGAGGACGCTGGCGTTTCACCAGACTTACCTGATCTACCGCCGGGTTGGGAGCTACGGTCTCAATAAACAGATCCGCCCGCCGGTATAGAGATGTCAGCCATTCATCTCCTCGTGCACTGTTGCGTGGAGAAAGCTCCGGAATATCGGCTTTATGTTGTTTACCCTCATCGGTTATCCGTGCCGGAATGGTCACCCTGAACTTCGAGCCCCGACCTAGCTCGCTTTCCACCGACACCTGTCCATCCATCGCCTGCGTTAGTTCTCTCACCACCGCAAGCCCGATTCCAACGCCCTGAAACTTGCGTGTCGATGAGGTGTTGGCCTGCCAAAAGCGCGCAAAAACATGGCCAAGATCTTCCTTGGAGATACCGATGCCCGTGTCTCTCACTTCCAGCGTTAGTTCACCATCCGAAACCTGCCACGTCATGCAAACCAAACCATCGGCCGGTGTAAATTTGATGGCATTCAGCAACAGGTTGAGAACAATTCTCTCTACCTTATCACTATCCAGCAATATTGGTGCGTCAGAAGGCCGGAATTGTTTCTCCAGATGGATTCCCTTTTGCCGGGCCAAGTGTTCCACCGAGGTCAGCAATCCGCTGAGCATCTCGTCCACCAGAACCGCCGCCTTCACCGACTCGTTTCCCTGGCTCACCGATCTGACTAGGGCAAGCAAGTTGTTAATCATTTTCAAAAGCCGTAACGAGTTAGCCTCCATGATGGCCACCAACTGCGAGAGCTCACCATCTCCTGTAATAAGGCTATTCTGGCGCAGCTTCTCGATCGGGCCAGCGATCAGAGTCAACGGCGTCCGCAACTCATGGCTGATATTGGCGAAAAAGCGACTTTTGGCTTCATCGAGCTCGCGAAGCTGGAGGTTGCTCGCTTCGAGCTGCTGCCGGCTTTCGCCAAGTTGATGACGAAGCACAAACTCCTGATAACGCAAACGATTATAATTATAGTTTCCAGCCAAAACAATTAGGGCGCTCAGCGTCAAAAAATAACTATTATTAACAATCGCGGAGGTGCTACCGAGGTCGCCGTGAAACAGACAGGCCGCCAGATACATGGAGAAAATTGCAGTAATCGAGAATAAGCTCTCGGAGACGCTCGTCTGCATCACAGCGCAGACACCGAGGATGAGAAGATTAAGCCCTGCATAGTAGGGAGAAGTTGCACCTTCTGAGAATGCGATCATCAGGGACATGGCAAACGAAGGCAACAGGTAACAAGCACGGATGAGAAACGGGTAAAGCAGCTTCTGGTAACGACTTTTGAGCAGCAGCCAAGCTGCCGCCGTTGCGACGGAACACGCAATTCTCAGGGTGAAGAAGGGTATAAGCAAATCAGGATAAACGAACCAATCCAAAAGAGACCCGACCGGCATCAGAATGATCACCAGCAACGAAGCGATGCTGGCATTGCGAATTCGGACTTTCCGATTGTATTGCTCGTACTGTGCTTGGAGCCCAGGATCGCGCATTTCTATTTGGCCTTTTCGCGTTTCCGTAACTCGAGAAAGATGTTCAATGACGTTGGATCGCTAGTGACCTCGCATTCGGCTTCCGCTTGAGGGCGAAGCGCAGCGAGTTGGCAAGCATCACGGTGGATTAAATTCCAAGCGCCTACATATTCCATCATGTTGCGAACCGGGTTATTCGCGCCGACGTTGGTAGCTATTAGCAGTCCGGCCGGTGCGACCAGACCGTACAAGATTTCCATCATCATACGACAAACTCGGTCTGAGAGATAGTCAAACAACCCCGCGCAGTAGACCAGATCGTAGCTTTCGGGAAGAAAATGTTTGTCTACACGACGCGAATCCCGAAGAATTTGGCTGACCGACCTCGGCAAATAACTAACAGACGTTCGCCGGTTATACTTTTTTTTCAATTCATTGAGGCGATTAGCCGTGTACTGAAGAGTTTCTTGATTAAAATCAAGGAGCGTGAATTCCGCCAGATTGCTAATGTCCCCCTGAATCAGAAAGTCTTGGATTTCCTTGGCCGGTCCACAGCCTAAATTAAAGATACGTGCTGGGCGCCTTAGCCGAGCTACTCGTTTAGTCTCGGTGACGATTCGTGCCGTGAGACATTTAATGCGGTTCCGATGAGCCTCGGCCGGAGGCTGACTCAAAAAAAAAGTATTGAGAAGCTTGGCAAAAACGGAGGAGCCCTCGTAAGGGCTTCTTAGGATCATATTTACCATTTCATAATCGCCCGCGTATCCAAGGGGCTTCTGGTAAATTCGATAGACGAAAGGCGCACACAGGAGGAGTGGATGGAGTTGGCGTCGAAGATAGAATTGATGGAGTGGCTGCAATTGCTCCGGGAGGGAGCCTGCGATTGCCTCGAAACGCGTAAAGAGGCTGTGGACTTGAGGGAGAATGACGGGCTGCAGATCTGAGATAACCTGTTGCTCAATAGCGGAATGATCGCCGGAGGG
The DNA here is from genome assembly GCA_964567505.1 of uncultured Chthoniobacterales bacterium. Lineage (GTDB taxonomy): Bacteria > Verrucomicrobiota > Verrucomicrobiia > Chthoniobacterales > JAFAMB01 > JAFAMB01. The sequence goes on along the minus strand of CAZMNG010000099.1, from coordinate 470 downwards.
TTCCGACCGTATTCCCAGCTCGACCTGCTCTAACCATCCGCGAAGTCCTCCCAAAAGGCTTTGCAGGTCGGAAGTCACAATTTTGAAATCCTGGTTAACCTGCTGAACGTTGGTCCACTGATTTAGAAATTCGTGAAACTCCGCTAGCAGGCGTTCGCGTTGCTTGACCGGCGGGAATAAGTCCACGCCGAGCCAACCATCGTCGAGGTCGGCTTCAGCAACCAAATATATCCCCGTATTTATAAGACTGCGAACGACGGCGCGCCCGGCGTAGACCATGTGTGTGTTGACGAAGATCTGAAATCCAGACAAGACCTCCGAACTCTGCAGGATGCTGTATGGATTATAGACTTCGAATGCAACGATGTACCGGGTGAGCCTAAGAATAGTCGCCCGGATTTGAACACCCTGACTGTTTCGACAGACTAAAAAGGATTCGCGTTCTTTTTGACCCGAATCCATCATGGCGA
>CAZMNG010000098.1:0-9070 GCA_964567505.1 uncultured Chthoniobacterales bacterium | reverse complement strand
CTCTTTTGCGTCTTTTCCGGGTGGTCGCTGGAAAAGAGCTCTTCCAGTTGGTCGACGAAAATTGCCAGCTGCGCTTTTGGTTTTGTCCTTCGAAGTCTCCGGTGCCGGGCCAGTTCGACGCTCTCAATCCGGCCGGCCGCCGGTGCCAGGTCCTTTTCCCGGCTGAGCAGTAAATCCAGCTCTTGGGTGCTGATCTCATCAAGCACTTCCCCAATCCGCGATGCCACTGCGCCAGGGCGATCCCGAAGTTCTTCGGCGAGCGTCCGGTGCGCCTCTCTGGATTTGCTTTCTGGAAGCTCCGGCAATGCTCTGTCGGCAAGCAGCGCGGCGGCTAATGCGACGAACGGATCAGCTCCAGATCCGGGTCGAGTGACTGCCCGGCGCCACAGGCCCTCACCCATGACGGTTGCAAGCTCCGTCAAAAGCGGCAGAACTCCCCCGCGGACCAGCGATGTTTTTCCTGAGCCGCTCGGACCCAGGATCAGAACAAACGGCTTTCGTGCGATCGCCTGGTCGTTGAGAGCGTCCACAACCGCGCCGACCGCTTTCGTTCGCCCATGGAAAATGGGCGCGTGTTCAAAGTCGAAAGATTGGAGTCCTCGGAACGGGTTGACGTCCCAGGACCGCCCCCTTGCCGGAGTTTTCCGCGGGACAATCTCCTTCTCAATCTGCCTCTTAACAAATTCACGGAAATGATCGCGAAAAAGACTCTCAAACTCCTGCAGGTCCGAATAGTCGCTGCAGGCTCGGGTAAATCCCTGCTGCTTTTCCCAAGTCAAATAAAAGTCCTGGACCGCATCCCATTCTTTAAAAAATGTCTCCCGCTGCTCCCGCGGTTGTATCGGTGCTGTAGGCGTCGATCGATTGCGATACACGCGAAGTTCCGGGAAGTCCGGCGTGCGAGCGACCTGATCCAGCACCCAGGCGATCTCGTACTCGTTCGCCGTCTTGGGCGTGGTTCCATCCGGCATGATGAACGCCGGGGACAATTTCGTGCCAAGCTTGGACCATAGAATCGAAATCACCAGATCGTATGATCCCGTGTTCGGAATCTGTTCGCGGTACTCCTGATCCAGGTTCGAGTTTTGATATTCCCAAAAGCAGGGCCGAAGCCAGGTTCGGCCTTCGTCCGATCCGTTTTTACTCTGCGCTGGAACTTTATCCGACGGATCAACTTTCCGGAGCCAATTGGAGTAATTGACCGTTACAGGCACACCAAACTCTGCCGCAATAGAACGAATCGTTCGCTCTACCAGGCTGCGCTCTTTTTGGACGTCCTCCGGGGAAGAAACAAAGATGTCGATCGTTCTCACCTTGAGCGGCATCTATTCCGCCATGCTGTTAGAACGGATTATAGCTGCGTTTCTTTAATATTGTTATTCGAATTTATATGTTAAAATGGCCGCGTCTCCCGTCGACTCCGCTGATGAATGGCTCGTGCGACAATTTCTTTGCCAGTGCCGCTTTCTCCCTCAATCAAAACCGTTACATCAGTCGGTGAAATCTGACGGATAAGCCGATCGATTTCGGCCATCGCATTGCTGTGTCCGGCGAATATGTCCGGATCGGACCGTTTCCGCAAGCGCAGTTTGATTTGCAGGTCCTCGGCAACAATGGCTTGAAACTCCAACGCCTTCTTGATCGACTCAATCAATTGCGGCTGACTTGTCTGGCAGACCGGCTGAGATCAATGTGTGTGACAGTTGCGGAGTGTTTATCTATCTGGAGGAAGCGGAAGCAGTGCGTCACCGCCGTTCCGCCGGACAACCTATGGCAAAGCGCAAAACGACCGAAGTAAAACCGACTTCCGCTTCGCGACGGCAACCAGCACGATGAGTCTTCGATTTTCCAAGGCTCTGACCGTCCGCTTCGCGGAAGGCTCTCCGACGATCCCGGACATCGCCGCCGCTACCGTACCGAATCAATTTCGCGCCAAACCTCGCATCGATTCTTCGCGCTGCATCGACGATTGTTCAGCCTGCGTTGAAGCGTGCCCGACCGGCGCCATTTCAACTAGTCCGCTTACCATTGATCTTGGTGCCTGCTTGTTTTGCCCCCTCTGTACCGAGGCTTGTCCCGAGGGCGCGATCACATTCACCAACGACTACCGTATGAGTGCCACGACTCGCGAAGGATTGTCACTTCGCGAAGGTCGTGAGGTTTCGCCGGAAGTCTGCGCCAAAGAGATCCGGCGCCTGTTTGGTCGCTCGCTTAAACTCCGGTCGGTGTCGGCCGGCGGCTGTAACGGCTGCGAATTGGAATTGAATGCGCTGGGCAACGTGAATTTCGACATGGGTCGTTTCGGGATCGAGTTTGTTGCCTCGCCGCGACACGCGGATGGAGTAGTTATCTCCGGTACGACGACCCGAGCGATGGCGCATGCGCTCAGAGCGACGTTTGAGGCTGCACCGAATCCGAAACTGTTGATTTTGTTTGGCGCCTGCGCGATCAGCGGTGGGATTTTTCAAGGCTCCGACCAACTTGCACGTGAGTTTATCGAGCAACACAAGGTCGATCTTTACATTCCCGGATGTCCGCCCCATCCGCTGACCTTCCTCTACGGACTGCTGAGCTACCTGCGGAAACTTCCGCTTCTGCCACCCGGAACTTGAGCACTATGGAGCTGAATTCAAACGAAGTCGCCGCGCTGCTGGGCGTAGCTGAAAGTGAGGTACGCGATTGGGCCTATACCGGGAAACTGCCGATCGTCGATGCTCAAGGCCATCTTAGGTTTAACCGGCAGGCGATCCTGGAATGGGCGTTGTTGCGCGGTCATCCTCTCAACCTGGGCGCGGTGGAAGTCCCGCAGGCAAGTCTGCCGCCGATCACCGAACTGTTCGCCCCGTCCCGCTTTCACTATGATGTCCCCGGCCGCACATTTACTGAGATCCTCCGAGCGGCACTGGAATCGTTCCAGTTGCCTTCAGAGGATAAGGAATTGATTTACGATTTGCTCGTCAGCCGGGAAAAGCTGATGACCACAGCGATCGGCGACGGCCTCGCGATCCCGCACGTTCGCGTGCCGCTGGTCATCGATGCGCCTGGACCGGCACTGAGAATCTTCTTCACCCGGGAACCTATCGAGATGGGGGCTCTTGATGGGTTGCCCGTGCACACGCTGTTTTTGCTGCTTAGCTTAACGCCAAGGCAGCATTTGGAACTCCTTGCGCGACTGACATTTCTGTTCCGTCACCCTGCGTTCGTGGAACTGCTGCGGGTGCGGGCAAAGCCGGAATCGATCCTCGAGTGGGTGCAGGGCGTTGTGCCCGACGGCCACAACTTCATCGGAAAGTCGCCACGATGATATGGCTCCTTGTTATTGGCCTGGTGCTCCATTTGCTGAACCTTGTCCGGCTCGCGATCCCTCGCGAAAGTAGTCAACTCAACGTCGTCGCAAACCTGGTTAACGCTGCGGCGCTGGTATGTGGGTTGACTTTCTCCTTGACCGCTCTCCTGGACTATCATCGCCTGGAGTACCGCTTTGAACTTCCCGCCACCGGGGATGTTGTGATCGGTTTCGACGGACTCTCTTTGTTCTTCTTGTTTACGTTTCAGCTTCTGTCTTTAGCGGCTAGTTTGTACGCGATCGATCACTTGCGCGCCTACAGTGGTCGCGGTTCGTCTGTGCGAACGCACCTCTGGTTTTTCACGCTGCTCTTACTCGCGCTGCAACTCCTCGTTGTCACTCAGAACGCGCTTGTGTTTCTTGTCATATGGGAGTTGATGGCGCTTGGGGCTTACTTCGCAATTGTCTTCGACACAGACAAGCCCGAGGTTCGTCGCGGCGGTTTTTGGTATTTGGCAGCCACACACGCCAGCGCTCTTCTGCTCTACATCTGTTTTATCACGCTCCGTGAACTGACCGGCAGTTGGAATTTTGAGGATTTTGCCCGACGCGCCGCGTACGATCCAAAGGTTCTCGCTCTGATTCTGCTAACCGGTTTCACCGGATTTGCGGTAAAGGCCGGTTTTATGCCGTTCCACGTTTGGTTGCCGAATGCCCACCCTGCCGCTCCGACGCACGTGTCGAGTCTGCTGTCAGCGATTAATATTAAGGCCGGCATTTACGGAATCGCCAGACTAACGGTCTTGCTACCCGCATTAAATGCTGCCTACGGCTGGGGATTGTTGACGCTATCGCTGGTTACCGCCGTGCTCGGCGTGTGGTATGCGCTGGCCCAGCACGACATCAAGAGACTGCTCGCTTATCATTCGGTTGAAAACATTGGAATCATCGGGCTAGGTCTGGGCATTGCCTTGCTAGGCCGTTCCTATGCGCGTCCGGAGCTGGTTGTATTAGGATTCGGCGGCGCCCTGCTGCACACGCTGAACCACGCGATTTTCAAAGGACTGCTATTTTTCGGCGCGGGGAATGTCTATTCCGAAGCGCATTCTGCTAATATTGAAAAAATGGGCGGATTCGCTCGCGTAATTCCGCTGACGGGCGCGACCTTTCTTATCGGTGCGATCTCAATCTGTGGCTTGCCGCCGTTCAACGGCTTTGTCAGCGAATTCCTTCTCTACAAAGGCCTTTTTCGTGCGAGTGACCTTCTGACTGGGTATGCTGCCATCGCTTCGCTGTTTGCCATCGTAGGACTTGCATTCATGGGTGGGTTGGCACTGGCTTGTTTCGCCAAACTCTATGGGATCGTCTTTCTTGGTCACAATCGATCCGGTATTGCTTCCGGAAAACAGAGTGAACCAATGCTTTCTGGCGTCGCTTTGGTTGGTTTGGCTGTGCTTTGCACTCTATTGGGAGTCTATCCGGCGGCGGGTCTCCGTCTGGTCGCGCCGGCACTTGAGCAGTTACCGGGAACCGGGCAGGCGCCCGTGGGGTGGGCGTCGCCACTTGGAAAACTGCAGATAATATATTTATTATTTTTGACCCTCTTTTTTGTAACCTGTGGTCTCAAGCTCTGGCTGCAATGGGTAAATGGTGTTCGCATACGAGAAACTTGGAGCTGCGGGTACGCACAGGTGAGTTCCCGAATGCAATATACGGCGTCCGGTTTCGCCGAAGAGCTGGTAAAGCTAGGTCGCCCGATGCTGGCGTTTAGCGTTAACTGGAAGTCGCTTCGGACGATACTGCCATCGGAGGCCACCTTCGCTTCTCGCTGCCTGGACCGGATGGAAGAAGGCTGGCTTCTGGTCAATCGTGGCGTCGGAATTTTTTTTGGCGGGTTGCGCTGGATACAAAGCGCCAACATTCGGGACTGCGTCCTCTACCTTTTCGCCGCGGTTTTTTTCTATCTGCTCTGTGCATTAGTATGGTGAAACTTTCCTCCGATCCCTGGTTGTGGCTTCGGTACGTTCTGTTTTTCGCGGCCGCGCCGTTGTTTACCGGGGTCGTTAACAAGTTCAAAGCTCTGTTGTCGGGACGGCGTGGTCCGACTCTGTTTCAACCCTACTACGAACTGGGACGGCTAGCGCACAAAGAGACGGTTTACAGCACCAGCGCCGGGCTCGTATCGCGCCTGGGGGCGCCGGTCGTGTTTTGTACGGTCACTATCGCGGCTCTATTCGTTCCGCTTGGCACCTCTTCGGCCGTGTCATTTCAAGGCGAGCTCATCTTATTTGCGTACCTGCTGGCGCTCGGTCGCTTCTTCCAAATCCTCGCAGCGCTCGATGTGGCAAGCAGTTTGGAAGGCATGGGTGCGAGCCGAGAGGCGCGTTTCGCCGTTTTCGCTGAGCCGATCTTCTTTTTTACCCTGGGCAGTCTCGCGACCATCACCCGGCAATATTCATTTGCGACAATCATAGCAGGAATTTCGTGGCGAGATCCGCTCTTTGTAGTGTTCGTCTCCGTCGGTTTGCTGGCGCTGTTCTTTTTAATGACGGCCGAATGCTCTCGCATGCCCGTGGATGACCCGAACACGCATCTCGAGTTAACGATGATTCATGAAGTGATGATCCTCGACGCCTCCGGCATTGACCTGGCGCTTTACCAGTACGTCACGTCGCTGAAACTTTTGTTATATTGTACGTTGGCGGGGCTGTTGCTGAATCCGTTCGGCGCGTCGGGTCTGATGCCTGGCCTCCTCATTCTAATTGCAACGCTTTTTGTCCTTGGTTTCGCCCTGGCATTGATAGAAACCCTGATGGCGCGCCTCCGGTTGGTCCTCGTTCCCCAATTCTTACTGTTCGCAGCCGCAATTGGTATTCTAAATGTCCTTGTCTACGCCTTTTCGCGCAAAGCATGATCAACGTTCTCACGATTCTCTTTTGTCTCACACTGATCTACCTCGCGTGCACCACACGGCTTTCGGCTTATGTGCTGATCCTGATTCTCCAAGGCGCACTCGTGGCAGGTGTTCACACGCTGGCGTTTTTTGGAGATTTCTCCTGGTCGCATCTTCTGGTGGCCGCAGCAGTCCTGCTTGTACGCACGGTTCTGATTCCTTTTTACATCATCAAAATCATGCACCAGCTCGACATGGGTCACGGCGACCGGACCCGTAGTTATCATCCGGGTTTCCTGATCCAGATGGGCGCGATCGTCATGGGCGCGTTTTTCATTTCGGATCAGCTCTCGCGACTTGCAGCGGTGAACGTCGTTCCATTGGCAGCCGCATTCGCGGGAATCGGGGCGGGCGGCCTTTTGATCGTTCGTCGCCGGCTCTTGCTTGCGCATGTGGTCGGTTTTCTGATCATTGAAAACGGATTGTTTCTCCTTGGCATCGGCCTTCGGGCGGGAATGCCTTGGATGATCGAGCTTGCCGGTTTACTTGACCTCTTCGTGCTTGTGTTTCTTATGGGAATTGCGATCAACCAATTGAAGTCACACTTCCCGGAAGGCGCTGAACCGAGCGTGATGCAGGACTGAAGGATGATCACGATTCTCGCGCTCCTGATCTTACCGTTGGTTGCGACCGCCACTACCGCGTGGAGCCGGTCAGTCGCCCTCAATTTTCGCATTACGCTGGCGACCGGCGGCGCGCATTTGTTGGCTTCTTTGTTTTGCCTGGTATCAGGCCGGAACCCGTTTCCGAGCGGATCGTGGTTGGCGGTCGACCCGCCGGCGGCCTTTTTTTTGGCGATTCTGTCTCATACTTTTGTGTTGGTGACTCTCTACTCAAATGGCTTTCTGAAACGGACCGAAGGAGCCGAATTTGACCGGTCGAAGCGCTTGTACTATGGCGCTCTGAATTTCTACCTGCTGGCGAACACCCTTGTGATGGTCGTCCAGCAGTTCGCACTGCTCTGGGTCGTGATCGAGTTGACGACCTTTAGCGTTGTGCCACTCATCTTTTTCTACCGGACGAAAGAGTCGCTTGAGGCCGTCTGGAAATATCTTTTCCTTGTCTCGCTCGGGCTGGTTTTCCTGTTTATCGGAATTCTTTTCCTGGGTCTCTCTGCCGGAAATATTAGCGACTACGCGACGTTCGTTGTGGGTCGCATGGCGCAGGCAGCGCCGCAGTTAAATCCGCTTTGGCTCAAGGCCGGTTTCATTTTTGCGCTGGTCGGCTTGAGTGCGAAAATCGGCTTGGCACCGATGCATCCAGCAGATGTTGATGCGACCGCGAATGCTCCTGCGCCTATCGCTGCATTGATGGCCGGATCTCTACGCAGTACGGCTTTGCTGGCACTACTGCGATTTTACCAGGTCGTAGCGCAAAGCGGGATCCGATTGTTCGCGCAGCGGTTGCTGGTCGTTGCCGGGCTGCTGTCCCTCAGCGTCGCCGCCGTTTATATCTGGCGTAACCGCAACTACAAGCGGTTGCTCGCTTATTCGAGCGTAGAACATATAGGCATCATCACACTCGGTGTGGGAATCGGTGGCGTGGCGCTGCTCGGTGCATTGCTCCACCTGTTGTTCAACTCCCTGGGTAAGGCTGCATTATTTTTCATGGCCGGTAACATCCACCGCGGCTATGGCTCTCGTCAGATCGAGGCGGTTACCGGCCTGCAGCGGCGCTTGCCGTGGACCGGGTTTGTTTGGGGTCTCGCATTCCTCTATATTGTCGGGATTCCGCCGTGCGGGATATTTTTTAGCGAGCTGTTCATCCTCAGAGGGATGATCGACAGCGCTGCCTGGCTTCCGCTCGCGCTCTTCGTCGCGCTGTTATTCGCGGTCTTCATTGGCATGGGCCGCGCCGTGCTCGCCATGTTGCAGACACCTGATCCCGGGCCACTGCAGTCTGTGGCCATGGACAGGGAAAGTCTGAACTTTTCTCACCTGCTGGGGCTTTACGCGATGGCTGTTTCCGTGCCATTGGCGGTCTTTGAGCCGCCTGCACTATTCGATTCGTTACGAGCAATCCTCTCCACATTCCGGATCGACCTGTGAACTGGCGCACCGCGAAACCGCTCGAGGTGATCAATTTCGAAGGCGAGCCTCCGCTCACCGTCCACCAGTGGCTGGCCGCGGCGCGTGAATTGCTGGAGTCGGGTGTGCGTCCGGTTGCAATGTTCAGCCGGACCTCAGACATCGGCGTTCGGGTCTGGATCGCATTCGCCGCTCCGTTGTCCGGTGAAATTTACCTGACAAGTACAGTTTTTGTTGGAGAGGATCAAAGAGCCTATTCCGCGCTCTCAATCGACTTCGCCTGCATGAACTATTTTGAGTGCGAACTTTATGAACAAACCGGTATCGAGCCGCTGCAACATCCCTGGTTGCGTCCGGTTCGCACCGCTGATCCGTGGCGCAAAAATGACGGATCTTATTTGTTTTACAGAGTCGAAGGCGAGGAAGTTCATGAAGTTGCCGTCGGACCTGTCCACGCCGGCGTAATCGAGCCCGGGCACTTCCGGTTCCAATGCCACGGCGAAGAGATTCTCCATCTCGAAATCCGGTTGGGCTATCAATATCGGAACGTGGAAGAGATTCTACCGCGATTGAAGCGGACCCAGCAGATTGTTCTTGTTGAGTCAATCGCCGGCGACTCTGTCATCGCCCATGCCACCGCGTTCTGCTCAGCGATCGAAACTCTAGCCGGTGTTTCCGCGCCGTTGCGGGACCAGGCTGTGCGTAGTATCGCTGCTGAAATGGAGCGTGTTGCGATGCACCTGTCGACACTGAGTGGCATAGCCACAGATATTAGTTTTGCGTTGCCATCAGCCGCATTCGGCG
>CAZMNG010000097.1:0-9082 GCA_964567505.1 uncultured Chthoniobacterales bacterium | reverse complement strand
CGGGAGTTGCATCGAGCTGGGCTGGAAGTCATCATCGACGTCGTTTACAACCATACCGCGGAAGGGAATCATCTCGGTCCGACCATCTCGTTTCGAGGAATCGACAACGCGGCCTACTACCGGCTCGTCGGAAACGACCGTCGCTTTTACATGGATTACACAGGGTGCGGTAACACGCCCAACACCTTGAATCCCAGAGTTCTGCAGCTCATTGCTGACAGCCTCCGTTACTGGGTCACCGAGATGCACGTCGACGGGTTTCGCTTCGATCTGGCTTCGACGCTCGGACGCGAGGAGCATCTGGTTGAGCGAAGCTCCACATTTTTCGACCTGCTGTTACAGGACCCGGTCCTGTCTCAGGTAAAGTTGATTGCCGAACCCTGGGACGTCGGCGAAGGAGGCTACATGGTCGGCAACTTTCCGATCCCCTGGTCGGAGTGGAACGGAAAATACCGGGATTGCATCCGGCGCTACTGGAAGGGAGCCGACGATACGATGGCCGAGTTCGCCTATCGGCTCACCGGGAGCCCCGACCTTTACGAGCACCAAGGCAAGAGACCCTTCGCAAGCATCAATTACGCTACTGCCCATGACGGATTCACTCTGAACGACCTGGTCTCGTATAACGAAAAGCACAACGACGCGAATGGCGAAGAAAATCGGGACGGAGACAGCCACAACAACTCTTGGAATTGCGGTGCGGAAGGGCCGACGGATGAGCCGGCAGTGAACCGGCTTCGCAGGCGACAACGTCGCAACCTGATGACGACTGTTCTGCTTTCGCAAGGCGTCCCGATGATTCTGGGCGGGGACGAATTCGGCAGGACACAACAGGGCAACAACAACACCTATTGCCAGGACAACGAACTCAACTGGTTTAACTGGAATTGGGACGACGAGGGCAAGAGTCTCTTTGAGTTCACAAAAAAACTGATCCGGTTCAGGAAAGACCATCCAGTGTTCCGCCGGCCCAAGTATTTCAAAGGAAAACGTATCTTCGATTCGGACGTCAAAGATATCATGTGGTTCAATCCGGGCGGCGCGGAGATGAACGAGCAGGATTGGAAAAATGGATTTGCGAAATGTCTTGGGATGCTGATCAGCGGACTGACGACCGACGTTCGGGATCCAAAAGGAGAGCCGTTACGGGACGATACGTTTGTTCTGCTATTTAACGCTCATTACGAACCACTGACATTTATTCTCCCCGGGCGGGAAGAGATCCGGTGGGAGATGGTACTTGATACAAAGCTCGAGCGCGGATTTGTCAGACCTCAGAAGATCATGCCGGCCGGAGACGAAGTCGAATTAATCGATCGAAGTCTCTTTCTATTGAAGCTTTGTGAAGGCGAAGACCGCTTTGCGCGCGAACCATCCCGGACCACCAGAGAGGGAAAATCTCCTTCAAAAGTTCCTACACATGCGACGGAACCAATAATCGATGGAAAATAGACTTGTTTCGCAGGGCGCCGAGGCGCACGGAGACCACGTTTCGTTTCGGACCTGGGCAACAGGCAAGAAGGCGGTTTCAGTCGTGATTTTTGGTACAGATGAACAAATCGTACGGGAAATCCCGATGAAACGGGATCGAAACGGTTATTATTGCGCCGCTGACCCCGAATCCGTTGCCGGAACGCTCTACAAATATCGAGTTGGAGGGCAACTTGTCCCCGATATTGCATCCAGGTTTCAGCCGCGGGGTGTTCACGGACCGTCGCAAGTGGTGGATGGGCGTCTATTCCGATGGACCGACACCGGGTGGAAACCGCCCAGCCTGCCTGACCTCGTTATTTACGAATTGCATGTCGGCACATTCACGGTTGATGGAACCTTCGCCGCGATCCCGTCGCGGTTTGACCATTTGAAGAGCATCGGCGTCAATGTCATTGAGTTGATGCCGATTGCCGATTTTGCTGGAGACAGGAACTGGGGTTACGACTGCGTCTCGATTTACGCCCCTTCCCGCGCCTATGGAACTCCGGATGAGCTGCGAGGGTTGATAAATGCCGCACACAAAGCCGGGTTCGCCGTGATTCTCGACGTCGTCTACAACCATCTCGGACCGGACGGCAATTACATGGGTGTCTATTCCAAACGCTATTACAACAAAGCGCATGAGACCCCGTGGGGCGCACCGTTCACGCTGGACACGCCCAACGCACTTCCTGTCCGACTTCATTTTGCGGAGAATGCGCCATACTGGGTAAGCGAATATCACGTCGACGGCTTCCGTCTCGATGCGACACACGCAATTCCGGATACTTCGTCCAAGCATCTGGTCCAGGAGATCACCGAAAGAGTTCAGGCCAAGGGTGCATTCGTGATCTGCGAAGATCCGAGAAATGAGCGAAAGCTAGTTCTCCCGCGGGAACAGGGTGGGTACGGGTGCGATGCAGTCTGGGCAGACGACTTTCACCACGTTGTTCGTGTGCAAATGACACACGAGAACGAGGGGTACATGGGGTTCTTCAAGGGGACGATGGAAGAGTTGCTGAAGACCTTGCGCGAAGGCTGGTTGTTCACAGGCGAACTTCAAAAAGATGGCATTCGACGAGGCACTGCCGGCTTCGATATCGAGCCTGAACATTTTGTTCATTGCATCTCTAATCATGACCAGGTTGGGAATCGGGCGTACGGAGAACGCCTGCACCATTCGATTTCGCCCGAAGCTTACAGAGTTGCGTCCGCACTCCTGCTTGCAACGCCTTACACACCGATGATTTTCATGGGTCAGGAATGGGCGAGCTCAACGCCGTTCCTTTATTTCACTGATCATCATGACGAGCTTGGCAAAGGCGTTACCGAAGGTCGACGGAAGGAGTTTGCGGAGTTCTCAGAATTCAGAGACCCGGCGCAGCGCGCCCTGATCCCCGATCCTCAAGTCATCTCAACATTCACGAGATCAAAGCTCAATTGGACCGAACTGGACGCGCCGCCTCATAATCCAACACTCCGGCTCTATCGCCACTTCGTTCACTTTCGCAAAACGAGCCTGATCGATCGAACGCGCGCGAACTGGGAAGTAAGTCAGGTATCAAAATACGGAGTCGCCATTCGATATCTGCGCAGCGAGAGGGAAAGCATATTGATCGTGTTTCAACTCGTGGCGGATGCCGTCACTCTGAATCTCGATCAAAAGGTGCTGAAAGCCGGCGAGGGTCGGGCCTGGAGTATCCTGGCATCGACGAACGAGGAAAAGTACGGCGGGAAGGGAGCGGCGCACTTTGAGAGGGCTGGCAAGAAATTGGCGTTGAATTTGCCTGAGTTAGTCGTGCTTCGCGAGCAACCAGAGTAAGTTGAATAAATCCTAGCGCATCGAAAATGCGATCAGTAAACGGAGAAACAGGTTATGGCATCTGCACCGCGCATACCGGTATCGACCTATCGATTGCAGTTTAGTCGACATTTCGGATTCAAAGACGCGACTGAAATAATCCCCTACCTGCACAAACTCGGAATCAGCGACATCTACAGCTCGCCATTCTTCCGCTCAAGCTCTCACAAGGACCATGGGTACGACGTCACCAACCACAATGAATTGAATCCTCCAATCGGCACGCGCGCGGATTTCGACGCCATGGTGGCCAGCATGCAGGAGCGAGACATCGGGCATATCGTCGACTTCGTGCCTAACCACATGGGGATCACTGATCCAGAGAACGAGTGGTGGATGGATGTCCTGGAAAATGGTCCGAGCTCACGGTTTGCGCGATTCTTCGACATCGACTGGGATCCACTCAAAGCGGCGCTGCACAATAAGGTTCTGCTCCCGGTGCTGGGCAGTCAGTATGGCGCCGTCCTGGAACGAGGCGAATTTCGCCTTCGGTTCAAGGAAGGCGCATTTTTTCTGACTTATTTCGACTGGGTTTTCCCAATCAACCCACGAACCTATTATTTCATCCTTCAGATCGCACTGCAGAAGCTCGTCCAATACTCGGACGAAGATATGTATCTCGACCTCGAGAGCATACTGACCGCGCTGGAATACCTACCGCCCTTGACTCACACTGATGACGAAAAAATCAGGGAGCGCGCGAGAGAAAAGGAGGTTATCAAACGACGAATTGCGCGTCTTTGCCGCGAGTGCCCTCAGGTCGAGGAAGCAATAGAACTGGCGATCCGTCATTTGGAGGGGCGACCGGGCAATCCGCGCTCTTTCGATGAACTCGACCGATTGCTCGACGCGCAGGCGTACCGTCTGAGCTTTTGGAAGGTGGCCGGCGAGCAGATCAACTATCGCAGATTCTTTGACGTTAACGAGCTCGCGGCAATCCGCGTTGAGAACCCGGTCGTATTCGACACGATCCACCAATTGCTTTTTGAGTTGCTCGCGAATCGGAGCGTCACCGGTTTGCGAATCGATCATGTCGACGGTCTCCGCGATCCAAAACAGTATCTAACCGCGTTGCAGCGACGATTCAGCGAAGTTGTCGATGGCGATGAGTCAGACTCCACGGCGAATCTGTATCTGATCGTTGAAAAAATATTATCGGAGAACGAAAAACTTCGGAGTGACTGGCCGGTTTTTGGCACGACAGGATACGATTTCACTGCAGAGGCGACCCTGCTTCTGGTGGACTCCAACAACGCGGAAGCATTCTCAAAGATCTATCGAGATTTCATTGAGCGATACGTCCATTTCGAGTCGCTGATTTATGAAAAGAAAAAGCTGGTCATGGATGTCTCTCTCGCCAGCGACATTGAGTCGCTCGGGCAGATGTTAAGCGAGCTATCCGAAAGAGACAGGCTGCATCGCGATTTCACAATTGACTCGCTTCGGACGGCGATTCGCGAACTGATTGCCTGTTTCCCTGTCTATCGGACATATATCACCGCCGAAGCCGGCGTCTCGGAAGCAGATCGCCAGGTGATCCTGCGTGCGGTCCGCGCTGCGAAGCGGCGAAACGCCGCGATGGACACGTCCATATTTGATTTTCTTCGAGACATATTATTGCTCGAAAAGAGTGGGAACTCGGACGAAGAGACAGACCGTCTTCGACTGGAATTTGTTTTGAAATTTCAACAGTGCACAAGCCCGATGATGGCCAAAGGGCTGGAGGACACGGCATTTTATATTTTCAACCGGCTCTCCGCGCTTAACGAAGTCGGAGGCAATCCGCAGCAATTCGGAACCAGCCTGGAAAAATTCCATGAAAAGAATCGGGCACGCCTGTTCGATAAACCTCAGAGTCTCCTCGCCACTACCACGCACGACACAAAGCGGAGCGAAGACGTGCGAGCCAGAATTGCAGTGCTGAGTGAGATCCCGGAGGAGTGGCAGACCTGGATCCACGAATGGCGTTATTTGAATTCAAAGTTCAAGAAGAATATCGAGGGCGAAACGGCGCCGAGTTCCAACGAAGAATACCTTCTCTATCAGAGCCTGCTTGGAACATGGCCTTTTACGGATGAGAGTCGCGGCGAAGCGTACACCGCCCGCATTCAACGGTACATGCTTAAGGCGATTAAAGAAGCGAAGGTTAACAGCAGCTGGGTTCAACCGAACGAAGAGTGGGAAGAGGCGGTTAGAAGTTTCATTACGGGCGTCCTCGACGAACAACACGCGTTCCGATCGAAAGTCGACCCAGCCGCGGCAAAGATCGCATGGCATGGGATGCTGAATTCGCTGACACAGACGATTTTGAAACTGACTGTCCCTGGAATCCCCGATTTCTATCAGGGAACAGAACTGTGGGATTTGCGATTGGTGGACCCTGACAATCGCGGTCCGGTTGATTTCGCGTTGAGGCAGCAGATTCTTGAACAAGTGGAGAAGGAAAAAGCGGAAACCCTGTTTGGTTCGTGGCCGGATGGCCGCATCAAGATGCTGGTGACGTCGCGCCTGCTCCGTCTGCGTCGGGTTGCGCCCGCGCTATTTCAGCACGGAAGTTACAATTCATTTTATGCCAGCGGCGACCTGTCCGAATGCTGCGTTGCGTTCTCGCGCGAACTCGATTCGCAAATCATCCTGGTGATTGTGCCGCGTTTCACCACGCGCCTTTGCACTCCCGGTTCGGGAGTGGATTGGAAGAAAACAGAGCTGCTGATCGACAAAACCATTCCGGCCATGACCGATGCGTTCACCGGACGCTCAATGAAATCGGGATCTGACACGCTGGCATTGACGGACCTCGATTCGCTCCCGTTCGCCGTGTTTCACAATCTGTCCGGAGCGTGAAACGGGAAAAGAACAGAGAACTTGAGACCCGATTCCCCTGGCTAAATCGGGTGAAAGCAATTACTCAAACCCTCTCCAGAGAACAATCGCATCTGGTCGGAGTTTCAGGCGGCGCGGACTCTCGCGTTCTGCTTCATATCCTTCCAATTGCCGGATTTCGAAATCTGGTGGTCTGCCATCTCGATCACGGGCTACGGGGCGCCGAAAGCATTGCAGACAGGAAGTTTGTAACCAGGCTCGCGCACCGACTCGGGTTCGACTGCTACGTCGGAACAGTGACCGGACTGCCTGGGACCGGACCGATCGAAACGGCGGCACGCCAAGCCCGGTTGCGTTTTTTTGCCGAAGCTGCTGAGCGCTTCTCGACCGAATCCCTGTTTCTGGCTCATCACGCGGATGACCAGATCGAGACGTTTCTGATCAACTTGTTCCGTGGTACAGGCTCATTCGACAACGCTGCAATCAAACCGGATTCCCGGATCAGCGTTGGAGGGCGTTCTTTGCTGATTCACCGGCCGTTACTCGATGTCTGGAAAGACGAAATCCGCCAGTTTGCGTCTGCCCTCCGTCTCAAGTACCGCGAAGACTCTACAAACCTGAGCGGTCAAATGATTCGTAACCGTCTCCGGAACGAACTGATTCCGGGGATGGAAAAATTAATGGGCCGATCGTTTAAGTGCACTCTTCTTCGCACGATCGAAATTGCCGCAAGTGAAGGCGAATTCCTAAAGTCGCTTATTCCACCGGCAATCAATCTGCCAGAAGTTGACACCCGGGAACTAAAAAAACTCCCCATCCCGATTCAACGCAGAGCCATCCACGCCTGGCTACGGCATCAAGGAATCAAAGACTACGGCTTCGACGAAATTGAAGCCGTCCGCTCCCTTCTCGACCAGGTCGCAATCGCCAAAATCAATCTCCCTCGAGGCAGATTCTGCCGGCGCCGAAGCGGCAGGCTGTTTTTGTCAGGGCCGCCGGTAGAGAACTCATCCGATTCGGCAGAAGAACGATTATGAACAGTAAAGCGAAAGAGTTCTTGTTCACGCTGTTGAACACGCCAAGCCCGACCGGCTTCGAGTCGGAGGGCCAAAAAGTGTGGATGCATTATGTCAGCCAATTCGCAACTACAGTCGAAAGCGACGCATACGGCAACGCCTGGGCAACGATTAGCGGAAGCGGCTCGTCCGTTCGCGTCATGCTGGAAGCGCATGCCGACGAAATCGGGTACATGATTCAAAACATTAACGAGCACGGCTTTTTGTATGTCACCCGAATCGGTGGCAGTGATCGCGCTATCGCGCGCAGTAAGCGACTAACGATCCTTGGCGATAAAGGACCGGTTTCTGCGGTGTGTGGGAGTACCGCGATCCACATTCGGGACAAAGAGAGTGATAAAATCCCGGAGGTTCACGAGCTTTACCTCGACATTGGAGCCCGTTCACGGGAAGAAGTCGAGGAACGCGGCATCCGGGTAGGGCACCCGGCCGTATTTGCCGATAGCGCTGAGGAACTGGTTCCCGGACGCCTGATCGGCCGGGCGATCGATAATCGAATTGGGGGGTTCATTCTTTCCGAAGTGCTGGCAAATCTAGCCGGGGGGGACACTCGCCCGGAAGCAACTCTGCTCGCGGTCAATGCGGTTCAGGAGGAGATTGGCGGGCCCGGAATGCGAATGATTTCGTACAGACTCGAGCCGAGCGTTGCGGTCGTACTGGATGTCACGCATGCCACCGATTCGCCAGGGATCGACCGGAACAAACATGGTTCGGTCACTCTCGGGAACGGACCGACGATTACACACGGGACGGCCAATCATCCCTCTGTCGTGAAGCGATTGATTTGGTTGGCAAACCAGCTTCAGATTCCGATTCAGCACGAGGCTTCTTCCCGGACAACGGGTACAGATACGGACCAGGTCTATACGACCAAAGGGGGCATCCCGAGCGCGCTGGTGTCACTCCCATTGCGCTACATGCATTCGACAGTCGAGATGGTTGACCTGGCTGATGTGGAACGGTGCATCGCGCTTCTGACGGATTTCGTGCGATCGGTTACAAGCAAGGAGGAGTTCATCCCGAAGTTTGTTTAGGGATTTGTGAGCGATGCAGGCTAGCTGGTTGGCAGAGGTTGTGCGCTCAGAAGGTGGACGCGTCAGTTTCGCACGGTTCATGGAGCTTGCATTGTATCATCCGGTTCACGGGTATTACGCGATGCAGGTTTCAAACATTGGGAGAAATGGCGATTTTTCGACTGCCATGACGATCAGCGATTCGATGGTGCGTAGCGTTGCGGCGTGGGTAAAGGCGGAAACCAGACGGCTCTCAATGCGGACTGCTCAAGTGATTGAACTCGGCGGCGGAACCGGGCAACTGGCTTCGGGGATTATCAGGTCGTTCAGACCGTGGGAATCGTTGCGATACCAGATTGTCGAGATTTCAAAGACGCTGCGACATTTGCAGGAACAGGAACTCCGGGGCCGGCCGGTTCGTTGGACGGAATCTGTCCAAACGGCTCTCGCAAATACGTCCGGGAACGCCATTCTAATTTCGAACGAATTCGTGGATGCGTTTCCATGCAGGCGATTTGAACTTGGGCAGAACGGCTGGGATGAGATTTACTTGCGGCTTGATGATGAGCTTTGGACCGAGGAAAGCGCAGGTTCCGGCGCTCTGCCGGCGAGTTCGGTTTTTGATTTGGAGTTTGCCACCGGCCAGCGGGTGGAGACATTTCATTCGTACCGGGAATGGCTGACGGGGCTCGGTCAAAAGTTTCGCAATGGCTCCATCCTGACGATTGACTACGGCGGAGCGCCTGACGAGGTATATCGCCGGAAGCCGGCGGGCACGATGCGGGCTTTTTTCCGCCACGAGCGCATTGAGGGGATGGGCATCTACCTGCGTCCCA
>CAZMNG010000096.1:0-9091 GCA_964567505.1 uncultured Chthoniobacterales bacterium | reverse complement strand
ACGATCGGTCCGTTCGGCGACTTCCACATCAAGCCGACGCGAAAGGAGATGATCTACATCGGCGGTGGCTCGGGCATGGCGCCGCTCCGAGCTCATCTTTCGCATCTTTTTGAGACGGAGAAAACCGCCCGCAAAGTAAGCTTCTGGTACGGGGCCCGTTCGAAGCAGGAACTTTTCTACGACGATTATTTTCATTCTCTCGCGAAAGAACACACCAACTTCGGTTTCCATCTTGCGCTCTCATCGCCGTTGCCGGAAGACCGGTGGGGCGGGCTCACAGGGTTTATTCACGAAGTCGTGTTCGACAATTATCTCAAGAATCACGAGAATCCAAAAGCCGTGGAATACTATCTCTGCGGCCCTCCGATGATGATCAAAGCGTGCAACAAAATGCTCGCCGGGCTTGGCGTCCCGCCGCGCCAGATCGCTTTCGATGAATTTTAGCGAACCGAATTCGGCTGCCCCGGCGCGACAGTGCAAAATGACACGAAGTTGAGGCTGAGCGCCCGCCTCTCAAATCGTACTCGTACTAACCGGCAACTCGCTTACGGAGTGCGCTTTTTCCGGGGGGCTCGTTTTGCGGTGCGTTCTTCGCTGAGGATCTCAGGAACCGCCGGTTCCGGCGGCTCGGGCGCCAGCAGCGGTTCTTCCGGGACCGGTTCCCGTGTTTGCACCGGGGTCGTTTCCCATTTTTTGGCTTTCAGCGCGCTAAGCGCGGCGGCGGTTTCGGCCTGTTTTTTGCTGGAGCCCTCGCCGGATCCGAGTTCGATGCCGTCCCAGAGGACTTTTGCAACGAATTGTTTTTGGTGTTCCGGCCCGGTCTGGGAGACGATTTCGTAGCTTGGGCTTTGAGGGGAGATGGCCTGCAGGATCTCCTGGAGTTGCCCTTTTGGGTTGACCTCGAGGGGCTGATGGGTCAGGCGCTGGATGTCGGGTTGCGCTTCTTCGAGAACAAAACGCCTGACAACCTCGAGGTTGCTGTCGAGGTAGATAGCGCCGACCAGCGCCTCAAATGCGTCTGCCAGAATGGAAGCGCGTTGGCGCCCGCCGCTGGCTTCTTCACCGCGGCCCATCATCAGGTAGGTTCCAAGGCCGATGTTAATCGCGTGGACCTTCAGTCCTTCGCGCGACACGAGACGTGAACGCAGCTTGGTCAGTTGACCCTCGCTGAAATGGGGAAACAGTTTGAAAAGATGTTCGGTAAATATCAGTTGCAATACAGCGTCTCCGAGAAACTCGAGCCGCTGGTTGTCGAAATGATGGCGTTGCGTTTCGTGACCGAGGCTCGGATGCGTCAGCGCTTCAGCCAAAAGGAGTGAGTTCCGGAATTTGTATCCGGTTCGCTGTTCTAGGGGGTTCATCAAGGCCGTGTCCTGAAATCCTGCCACAATACAACACTGAAAATACTCTCAGACTTCGTTAGGGAGTCTGACGGCCCGGCAAAAGTCTCTCAGTCCAATTGCGATCCGATTATGCGACCGGTTGAAGGTCTTTTTCCGGTGCCTCCTTAAATCCAAAGAGTCTTTTTTCTTTGATGGTTGCGGCAGCACGTTCCGGCACCATGGATTCCCAGCCGGGTGTTCCGGTTTGAATCCTGGTCAGCACATCGCGGGAGAAGATTTCCATGATCGCGGAGTCATAGCCAACGATCGGAGCGATGTAGTGATTCTCGAGCAGGTGCGCATATAAATTTCTCAGGTGCATCTGGACCTGAAGGTTAATTGCGTTCACCCAGACGTCGGCTACCAACGGATTGAGGACCATGTCGGGGAGTGGCAACGCACAATCTGATTGATTCGTCGAACAGTACCGGTCGTATGCGCTTTTGCGCATGGGGTAGATGTAAAGCTTGATCAAGTTCTTGAAGAGGCGGCCAAACGATTCGAGAATCCCGCCGTCCAGGTTGTCGTAATATTTCTCGTTGAATACTTCGAGCAGGTTGTTGATGCCCATGACCACACCGACCATTTGCTTCGTGTACCGACGGAAGTAGGAGGTCAACCGGTAAAACTCGCGGTAGTTAGAAATCAGCACGTTATTTCCGATTGCAGCCAGCGTGTCGACTCGGTCGAGGAAATCTTTGTGATCGAGGTTTCCGGAGGCAAGCAGGTTATGCATCGTGATTTCCATCAGCACAACGACATCCACACCTTTCAGTGCGGGCTCCTGGAGAAACTGTGCGAGCGCGCACCGAATCATATCCTCGTTCACGAGAGTCACCGGTCGGAAACTGCCCCGCTCGACCACAATCGCTTTTTTGTGCAGGATTTCGGACGGCTGTAAAACTTCGCCTTTCGGGCTGAACATGACGGCGTTCGTGAGACCGTACTCGACCAACTTCAGGCTCATCAGACGGTTGTCTACATTGGCAAACAGCGGCCCGCTGAAATTAATCATGTCGACCTCGATCCGGTCGATGCCGAGGTTGTCAGCAAGGGATTTGATGAACTGGTCCTGGTCATCGATATAATAGAACGAGCCGTAGACCAGGTTAACGCCGAAGATACCGAGAGCCTGTTGCTGAAGGACATTCTCTTTATCGAGCATCCTAACGTGCAATATGACATCGCTCGGCATTGAGTTAGGTGTCGCTTCGAATCGGACGCCCATCCATCCGTGCGCTTCGTCGGTCCCTTTGAAGCTTTTGGCCGCTACGGTATCCGCAAATACGAAGAATTCAGTTCGGTCGCCACGAGTGTCGCGCAACCTCTCCAGCAGAAGGTTATATTCGTGGTCCAGCATCAGGCCGAGCCGCTCATTTGAGACATACCGCGCAGTTCTGCCGTAGATCTCGTCACTGAATTTCATGTCATAGGCAGAGATTGACTTTGCGACTGTGCCCGCCGCTCCCCCGGCCTGGAAAAAGTGCCGTGCGACCTCCTGGCCGGCGCCGATCTCGGCAAAAGTGCCATATTTTCCCTGATCGAGATTAATCGTCAGGGCTTTACGATTGGTCGTTAAGAGTTCACTCGATTGCATGGCTCCGTGGAGCCTACCCTAACCCACAAAATTCAGAAATGAAAAGTCCAGATAGGAGTTTCTTCTAGCCATCGAATTGAGACCCGGTATAGGGTTTTTTGGTGCCTGCATTTCCAGTATCAGAAAGGAAGGCAAAAGCATTGCGCGACCGGCTCACTGCCCTTGCCTGCAAAGAACCGGACATCGAAGAGCGGTTCATTGGGCGGACCGGGGTCGAATTGTTGCACCGCCGGACCGGGGTCCGTGTGCGATCCTCAGGTCGCGGCGGTCAGTCATTGAATCGGTTTCTCGCGCGGAGGTTATTGGCAGACGAACTGGAGGCGCGGCTTCAGAACAAGACGCGGCATATCCTCAAAGCGGAAAAGATTCGAGAACAAAAGAATAAGAACGATCATCGCTCGACCCTGCCCGAACATTATGCACAGTTCACGTTGCGACCGCTGGTTGCGCCTGACCAGCAGCCGGGTTCACGAGAACTGGAAAAATGGCTCGCCAAGCTTAAACAGATCAACGAAGTAGAAAACCCGTAAGGCTGGGTCCCTCACAAATCCTCAGTTATTTGTGAGGGATGCAGGGCGATGGATAGACTCGGCACCGAGCTTTAGATGATCGCGCTTTTGAGGGTTTGCGCCTGCTTGAGAGCGGGCGACAATTTTGAGACTTTTTGGCGCATCACTTTGCCGGCCTTGAACTTTACAATCGCTCTTGGCGGGATCTTGAAACTGCTCCCCGGTTGGTTGGGATTCCTGCCGACCCGTTCTTTCGTCAGTCGAACTTCGAATATCCCAAAGTTCCGGAGTTCAACCGCTTCGCCACGAGCGAGGCTGTCGGTGATCAAGTCGAGCGTTCGCTGTACGACGTCAAAGACTTGATGTTGAACCAAACCAGTATCGTTACTAATCTTTACGACAATGTCCCGTTTCGTCAGGTTAGCCATCGCGAATCCTTTCACAGGTTCGAAATTGTGTGGCACTTTCGGTGGCCCACTGCCGTCAGCTCATGTGCCGCAAACGTCCGACGGTGAACCTCTTCCGAACTATGGCTGAGAATGAGGATGAGGCAAGGGATTACTGAGCGATATTGCTTTCCGGGGCATCACCGGAACCATCCCGGGGGCCCGCGCCGAGGGCTTCGGCAGCAGTCTTGAAATGCATTTTCGCGATCGCTTCCAACGCATTCGGTCCCCCTTTTTCGACCACGGTTTTTGCGGCAGCTTTCACTGCCGCCGAGACCCCTTTGGGGAGTTGAAGCCCGAGAGCCTTGCTGCGGTTTTCCAGCCACTGAACAAACTTGTCTCTCGCCAGGATCGATGCGGCGGCCACTGCAATATCCGATTCGGCCTTTGTGCGCTGATCGATCTGGATCTGGCGTCCCTGTTTCAAAAGGGCGCGTTTGATGACCTGCTCGTTCGCAAATTTGTCGGATAGCGATCTTTTGCAGTCCGGTTTCCGCAGCAAGAGGTTTTCGATTACCCGGGCGTGCCCCCAGGCCAGCAAATCATTGAGATTGGCGAATTTTTCGTAAAGCAGATTGTACTTTTCCGGGCCGATGAGAACGACGTTAGAGATCAGGCCCGGCGTGCGGTTAATTTCCCCGGCAAGCTGGCGGATCCGGTTGTCGGAGCTGATTCGTTTGCTATCGGTTACTCCGAGATTCAACAGGTGGTGCGCGATATCCCGGTCAACATAGGCTCCGGCGATGACAAGCGGCCCGAAAAAATCCCCCTTACCGCTTTCGTCGATTCCGAAATGAGGCTCGAACATTTCGGGATTGAGCACTTCCTCGTAACCGATCCGAGCCTCTTTCAATATTTCCGGTTCGAGGTAAAAGCGGACGAAATCTTCGGTTTCCTTGCCCTGTACAACGACTTTCGGGCCCTTCTCGTACACGGCCACGGATAGTTTTGCTTTTTGCGCGAAAAAGATCGTATAAGGTCGCTCGACGAATTCGAATCCCTGCGTCTGCAAGAGCTTCCTGAGTGCGTCTGCCTGGAGGGGCTGAATTGCGATCGTGTAGGAGTTCACCGGTAATCAAGTAGGCTAGGATGAAACAGATTTTGTCCGAAATCACGGAGTTTCGCGCTGTTTTGATCGACTGGTACGAACGCCACGGCCGCCGATTACCCTGGCGGGAGAATTGGGATCCATATTCAATCCTGGTGTCGGAGTTGATGCTCCAGCAGACGCAGGTGGCGACTGTGGTCGACTATTACCGGCGCTGGTTCGAACGGTTCCCGACCTTGCGCGATCTGGCAAATGCCGGTGAATCGGAGGTCCTGCGTGCATGGCAAGGCCTGGGCTATTATGCCAGAGCGGGTAACCTGCACAAATTCGCGAAGCGGGTGGTTGGTGGGATGAGTGGCGCTTTTCCGACCGATGTGGAAGAGCTTGAAAAACTGCCCGGCGTCGGAAGGTATACGGCGGGAGCGATTGCGAGCTTTGCCTTCAATCTTCCGGCACCGATTGTGGACGCCAACATCGAACGAGTGGTGAGCCGGCTTTTGAACCTGCAGAAGCCGGTGGACCAGCCTGAGGGACGCGGAACGCTGTGGGATTTTGCGAGCCGGTACGCTCAGGGTGAGAATCCCCGGGTGTTGAACTCGGCTCTGATGGAACTCGGAGCGACGATCTGCTCGCCGCGCAAACCGCTTTGCCCGCGTTGCCCTGTGCGCTCGTTTTGCGCAGTTGAAGAGCCCGAGTCGCTACCCAGGAAACGCGAGCGGCAAAAGACTGAGAAAAGGAGCGAGGTTCATTATGTCGCGTTCAGGAATGGAGAGGTTTTGCTCGAGCATAGTCTCGGCAAGCGGTGGCATGGACTCTGGATTTTGCCGGCTGTCGAGCCGGATCGCCGCCTGGATCAAGAGGGTGGCCCTTTTGTGACGCTCAGGTACCCGATTACGCGGTTCGTCGTGCAATTAGACCTCTTTGTGCATGAGGCCCCACTGAAACCGGTCCCAGGACAGGCGTGGCATGCGCTTGAATCGATCGAGGCGGTGCCAATGCCAAGCCCACATCGGCGGGCGTTGCGACTGGTGATTTCGAAGATTGGAAGCGAAAGAATTTCTTGATTACACCCGTTGTGAGCGGCGATGGTCCTGAGTTACGCAGGCTTTGAATATTTTGTATGCGCGCATCAGTCGGCCTTTACAACGCACCGGATGTTCATGGGCACTTTGGCCAATATGGCGGCGTGTTCGTGCCGGAGACTTTGATGCCGGCAATCACCCAGCTTCGCGAGGAATATGAACGCGCGCGGCAGGACCTGAAATTCAAGATCGAACTGGAACGTCTCCTCAGCTCTTATTGCGGGCGTCCGACTCCTCTCTATTTCGCCGAGCGGCTCACCAGACGGCTTAACGGCCCGCGGATTTACCTGAAGCGCGAAGATCTGCTGCATACTGGCGCGCACAAGATCAACAATGCGGTCGGCCAGATCCTGCTCGCGCAGCGGATGGGCAAAACTCGAGTGATCGCTGAGACAGGGGCAGGACAGCATGGAGTTGCGACGGCAACGGTGGCAGCACGCTTCGGGATGGAGTGCGTTGTGTACATGGGGAAGGTCGACATGGAAAGGCAAGCCCTGAACGTTACGAGAATGGAATTCTTAGGGGCGACAGTGGTCCCGGTTACCGTCGGTCAGGCGACCTTGAAAGAAGCGATCAACGAGGCGATGCGCGATTGGGTGACCAACGTCAGGACAACGCATTATCTGCTTGGCACCGCCTACGGTCCGCATCCTTATCCTATGCTGGTGCGCGATCTCCAGCGGGTGATCGGCGACGAGGCAAGGCGTCAAATTCTTGAGCGGGAAGAACGGTTGCCGGATCTGCTCGTGGCGTGCGTCGGCGGTGGAAGCAACGCGATCGGGCTGTTTTATCCATTTGTGAACGACACAAAAGTGCGCATGATCGGGGTCGAAGCCGGTGGCCGCGGCATACGTCCTGGCGAACATGCAGCCCGCTTCCAGGCGGGCAAACTGGGCATTCTGCAGGGGACAAAGACATGGCTGCTGGCCGATGATGATGGCCAGATTCAACTGACGCATTCGGTGTCGGCTGGGCTGGACTACGCTGCGGTAGGCCCGGAGCACAGCTATCTTCGCGATATCGGCCGGGCCCAATACGAGTACGCCACAGACGACGTTGCGTTTGACGCCTTCCTGGAACTATCACGAACGGAGGGAATCATTCCAGCTCTCGAATCAGCGCATGCCGTCGGTTACGTGATCACGCATGCGCATGAAATGGATCGTGACCAGGTTGTGATCATCAATCTGTCCGGCCGAGGAGACAAGGATGTGCAACAGGCTGCCAATTTGGTGGAGGCCCGACGTTCGGGGGAACAACTGGGAACAGGAGTGCAGCCTGCCGAGGCCGGTTCCACCGGGAACGCGGTGCCAAGCGATCCAAAGTGATCGAGATTCCCACAAAAGTTCCCGTCATGGCGTTACCGACTGCGGTGCTTTTCCCGCATTCGCTGTTACCCCTGCACATTTTCGAACAGCGTTATCGAGAGATGCTCGCGCATAGCCTGGATGCGGATCGGATGTTTTCAGTGGCGCTCGTGAAACGCGGGATTGAGGAGGCGGTAGAAATCGACGATCTTTGCCCGGTTGCCGGCGTCGGTTTAATCCGGGCGTGCGTTGAAAATGAAAACGGCACGTCGAATCTTGTGTTGCAAGGATTGGCGCGCGTCCGTCTGGTGGAATGGATGCAGGAGAAACCGTTCCGCGTCGCGCGCGTCGAAGTCGCAAAATCGGTGATTGGCAATCTGGTGGAAGCCGAAGCGCTGAGCGAGAAGGTAAAAGAATTTTGTGCCCGGATTGAAGGCATAGGAGTTCCGGTTCCTCCGAATCTGATGGACCACTTGAAACAGATCGATTCTCCGGAGATCGTTTCCGATGTCGTTGCTGCTGCTTTTGTTGGCGAACCGTTCCAGCGCCAGAAGCTATTGGAGGCCTACGATGTTTGCGAACGATTGCGCTTGTTGATACAAATTTTACGCACGCAAGCCGGTGGAGAGTGAGGGTTGGGCTGCGGTCCGGATTTTCGATTGTCAATCGGACTGAGATGCTTTAATGCTGTTTCGTAATTTTCCGTATGATTCGTAACCTCATATTTCTGGCCTCGGCCGCACTTTGTGTGGCGTTGGTCGCTTGCCAAACATCGAGACCCGGCCCGAAAACCGCAGGGACTGGAAATCGCTACGGTGCCGGTGCCGTCGCGACACCGACGCCAACGCCTGTGAGTGCTGTTCCAAAGCCGACTCCGGAGGCGGAGGCGACCCCACAGGAATCCCCTCCGCCTGATGCATTTCCGACGCCGTCTCCGACCGCGCCTGCGCAGCCGGAAAACTATCCGACCGCAACCAAGGTTCCGGGAAAGACCGGACGCGTCATCAGTCCGTACGCGCCGAATGCGGGCGAAGTCGACGTTGAAGGCTATCCGCCGGGCGCTGAAGTTAAGGATCCGTATACCGGCAAGATTTTTCTGGTCCCTTAAGTTCGCGAGTCGAAATAATTCGGATAAGCGGGACGCACTTACAGGGCGTCCCGTTTCCGTTTTTAACCGTGGAGCGGATTGGAAGTAAAATTGGATTTAGATAGAAAAAAACTCCGCGTGCCTTCTTCCGAGGAATTGTGAGCGATGCAGGCTAAGAGCGTCGGGATCATTGGTGTCGGCATGATCGGCGGCTCGATTGCGCTTTCCGCGCTGAGAGCCGGTTACGCGGTATTCCTGTATGACTCCCTCGGTTCCGGTTCCTTGGCTGGAGCCAGGTTCCGCGGCGCTACGGTTGTGCCGGCGCTTGCGGATCTCGTCGCGCAAAGCCGCCTCATTATTATTGCTGTGCCGGTTGGGGCTCTTTCGGAGGTTGGAGGAGCGCTGGCTGAACTCGTGCAGCCTGGGCAGGTCATTTCGGATGTCGCGAGCGTCAAACAACCGGCCGTACTGGCGCTTGCCGACGTTTTGGGAGATCGGTCTGACTATGTGCCTTCGCATCCAATGGCCGGTTCGGAAAAATCGGGTGCAGAGGCTGCGCGCGCAGACCTGTTTAACGGTGCTGTGACCCTTGTCTGTCGGGAACTTGCGCGGAACCCGACGAGTGTCGAATTG
>CAZMNG010000095.1:0-9135 GCA_964567505.1 uncultured Chthoniobacterales bacterium | reverse complement strand
TTGATTTCGGTGGCGGTCACTCCCGGTGTATCGTCTGCGACCGCCGGCGTCGCGGCCGCGAGTGCAAAAAGAACCGTCGCCAGCAAGGATACTTTTCTAGCATTTCCTTCTCTTGGCATAATTGTTGTTTAGTCTTTCTATTGGTATTGGCGCTTGGCGACTCGCCCCTCGCCGAAGCCGGACTCCGATAAAGTTGAAGATGCCGATGGCCCCCGTCGGCATGAGATACATCAGAGCGATCAGGAAGATGCCGAATATGGCGTCGGGCGCCGCCTTTGATATCTGATCCGCGAAATTGGGCGTGAACTCGATGAACAGTGCCCCGATGAAAGCGCCCGAAATCGAGGCGATGCCGCCGACGACGCTGCCGACCAGGAATTTGATCGAAAGGAGCACGGGGAAACTGTCCGGGGCGACATAGGCTGAAAGCACCGCGCCCAGCGCGCCGGCAATTCCGGTGTACATGGCACTGACGCCAAAGGTTAGCGATTTGTAAAGCGCGGTGTCGACGCCCATCGCCGCCGCCGCCAGAGGATGGTCGCGGATCGCGATCATCGCGCGACCGGTGCGCCCACACAGCAGATTGCGCGCGATGATGACGAGCGCAACCGTCCAGAGCAGACAGAAATAATAGATCCACCTGTCGGTGTTGAGGGGCAGGCCGAACGGCGCCGCTGGTGAGTCGACCTGGATACCCTGGACGCCGCCGGTCCAGTAATCGAATCCCTTGAATTTGAGAATCTGGGGAGTCGCCACGGCAAGGGCCACGGTGGCAAGGGCGAGGTACAAACCTTCGAGCCGCAGCGCCGGCAGCCCGAACAGGAAACCGGTACCCAGACAGATCGCACCGGCGATCGGCACGGTCGCCCAATAGGGAACGCCAGTCTTGTCGAGCAGGATCGCCGTCGTGTAGGCGCCGATCGCGTAGAATGCGCCGTGGCCCAACGAAATCTGGCCGTTGAACCCGGTCAGGATGTTGAGTCCCAACATGGCGATGGCGTAGATCAGTACCTGGCTGAATTGAGATACGTGATAGCCACTGATCGCAAACGGAAGGATGCAGGCGGTCGCCAGGATCGCTGCACTACCGAGGCATCGCCATTTTGCCGGCGAGAGACGATTTGCAACAGCCTCAACCGGTGGTGTCTCGTTGAGTATCGCTTTCATCACACGCGCGCGACCAGGGTTCGACCGAATAGACCGGCAGGTTTGAAAACCAGGACGCCGACGATGATCACCAGGGCCACCGTGAGCTTCAGTTCTGTACCGACGACGTAGGCGCCGGCGATATTCTCCAGGACGCCGACAAAGAAGCCGCCGAGCACGGCACCCCATGGATTGTCGATACCGCCCAACAGCGCAGCCGCAAAGCCGTAGAGCAGAATGCCGCTCATCATGTCGGGATCGAGGTAGACGATCGGCGCTGCCATCATTCCGGCGACCCCTCCGATTGCGGCGGCCAAACCCCAGCCGAAGGCTAACATCCAGCCGACGCGAATGCCGACCAACCGACTCGACACCGGGTTCTGTGCTGCCGCCCGCATCGCCAACCCCAGAGGGGTGAAGCGGAAGAAAAGGAAGACCAGGATCAAGACCGCCAAGGTCACAACGATCATACCCACTTCGTGTGGCGACAGATATTTGCTGCCGTACCAGGCGGTTGACGGGAACGGGCTCGGAAAGGTTTTGATCGTATAACTGAAGATCCACCCGGCCAGACTATTGAGAATGAGAAGCAGACCGACGAACACGATTACGATGGTCAGCGCCGGCCCGCGTTCCACCGGCCGGATAATGATCCGTTCGATTGCGACACCGGCCAGGAACGAGAACACGAGCGTGAGGCCAAAAGCCGCCCAATAGGGAAACCCGGCATCGATCAGCGCCCAGGCGATGTAGGTCGAGAACATCGCCATTGCGCCCTGCGCGAAATTGACGTGGTGCGTCGTCTGGTAAATCATCACCAGCGCGAGTGCCAGACTCGCGTAAATGCCGCCATTGGCGAGGCCGGACAGCAATTGGTGCAGGAAGCCTTGCATTTCTCCCTCCTTAATAGCCGAGATAGGCCCGGCGCGTGGCATCGTCGCGGGCGATGATGGCGGCAGGGCCGCCCATCACGATGCATCCCGTCTCGATCAGATAGGCGTGATCAGCGAGTTCGAGGGCGATGTGGGCATTCTGCTCGACCAGCAACATCGAGACGCCTTCGGTACGGTTGATGGTGCGCAGGATTCGGAAGATTTCCTGCACGACGAGCGGCGCGAGACCGAACGATGGCTCGTCCAGTAAAAGGAGCTTGGGCCGCAGCATCAGAGCGCGCGAGATCGCCAGCATCTGCTGCTCGCCGCCGGATAGCGTCCCGGCCTGTTGCCGCCGCCGCTCCATGAGGCGCGGGAAATAGCCGCGGAGCCGGTCGAAATCCGCAGCGATCCCCTTGTCGCGTCGTGTATAGGCCCCGAGCCGCAAATTCTCCTCGACAGTCAGATCAAGGAACGTGCCGCGCCCGTCTGGCACATGGGCAACACCAAGACGGGCGATGTCTTCGGTCGCCTTGCAGTCGATCCGCTCGCCGGCGAACCGAATCTGCCCAGAAACGCGCACCATCATATTGCAGATCGCACGAAGCATCGTCGTCTTGCCGGCGCCGTTGGCGCCCAGCAGCGTCGCGATGCTCTGTTCTTCCACCGCCAGATTCACGGCCTTCAGAATCTGGGTCGGCCCATAAGCAGCATCGACGTTGTGCAATTCGAGAATGGCCGTCACAACTCACCTCCGAGATAGGCGCGGATGACATCCGGATTTTTTTGCACTTCGCCGGGAGTTCCGTCGGCGATTTTGCGACCGAAGTCGAGTGCCACCACCTGATCGGAGACGCGCATCACCAGATTCATGTGATGCTCAACCAGCAGGATGGTGGTGCCCAGCCGGTTGCGGATGCTGACGATGAGCTCTCCAAGCTCCCCGAGTTCTGCATGATTGAGCCCGGCGGCCGGTTCGTCCAGCAGCAAAAGCTTCGGCTCGCTGGCGAGTGCACGGGCGAGTTCCACGCGCTTGCGACTCCAGAAGGGGAGCACACTCACAGGCAAGTCCGCGGCCGACGCCAAGTGGAGCATCTGGAGCAGACCCGAGGCCCGTTGGTTCAGCAAACGTTCCTCGCAACCGACGGCCGGCAGGCGCAACGCGTTGGCAACAAACCCGCCGCGGCTGCGGCAATGGCCACCAATCAGGACGTTGTCGCGCACAGACATGGTCTGGAACAGGGCGAGATTTTGAAACGTCCGACCGATCCCAAGCCGGGCAAGGCGATGGCGCGGCAGCTGGAGCAAACGTTCGCCTGCGAAGTGAATAGTGCCGGCGCAGGGCTGATAGAGGCGGCTCACACAATTGAAGAGTGTGGTTTTGCCGGCCCCGTTCGGGCCGATCAGGCCGCAGATCTGCCCGGCCTTAACATCAAACGAAACATTGTCGAGGGCGACGATTCCGCCGAAGCGCACCGACAATCCTCTAATGCTGAGAACTGGTGCGCTGCTCTCCGCCGCCACGGCTGCCTTCGGCAGATCTGCGCTTAGCGGCGCGTCGGTCTGCCGACACGCGTCGATTACCTGGTCACTTGTCATTGCGCATGCCCTCCGCTGGCGTGGCACCTCCGAGTGGGAAACTTATTTCGCCTTTCCCGTTTCAGAATGCACCTGCTAAAGTCCAACGTCGATCTCAATATGATTGGAGTTTAAGTCCATCCCCGATCAGGTATGGCGTTGTCGCTGAAAAGACCAGCTTGGAAACAGCATCCAATTTAGGTTTTATAATCCGCCGGTAGACAAGGACAAGCCCTTCCGTAGGAAGCGCCTTGTTGACCGTCTGCCTGGATTGTGAATCATCAAGCGGGCTATCGTGTTGATAACTCCGGAGCCAGTGCCACTGAAACGAATCAGTTCTCCGCCGCGCATCACGCTTAAGCCAATGAAGAAGCGTAGATTTGCATTGCTAGAAATGACAAATTTTTGCTTGGATATGCATTACCGTTTTCAACCCATCACCGGGGAGACATTCAATGGCGGACTTCATCGCTTGGCACAACCGGACCCTAACTGATCATGAGGCGTTGCGAGATGAGTGGGCGGCGAAAGGCTATCGTTTTCTTTCGCTTAGCATATACGGATCAGTCGCCAAGCCGTTTTACGCTGCCGTGATGATCAAGCGATCGAAGGTCGTGGCGCAGCGCGATTGGCCTTGCATGACCGCCACTCAGTGGCAGGCGACCTTCAACGATCAGGCCTCAAAAGGCTATGGGCCCGTGATCCTAGCCGCAACCGGCTCGGCCTCCGACCCGCGCCTCGCCGCGGTGTTCCAGCCTCAGGTGCCGATCCCGCTTACGCGGCATGGGCTGAGGTCTGGGAGCATTACCGATTCGGGAACCATCCAGGGCATGGACAACAGCGCTAAGAGTAAGGGGCTCATTCTCCAATGGGCCGCGTCCTATGGGACTAAGGCCGATCCGCGCTTCGCGGCGATCTGGATGCCCAATACAGGCACAGTCCTGTGGAACAATGACGGCCTGCTCGACGATGCCAGCGCCTACCAGGCCCGCTTCAATGCCGAAACTTCTGCCTGGTGCCGCCCCAGTTTCGTGACTCTCAACGCCGACAATTGCTATATGTCGCTGTTCGTTGCCGATGAGATCGGACCATGGGTGGCCCGGCACGATATGACGGCAGGCGACTACCAAACGGAGTTCAACAAATGGACGGCGAAGAAATACTTCCCTATCTGCGTCCAGGCGGCCGGCGACAGCGAGGCATCTGCCCGCTTTGCAGCCCTGTTTGTTCAAAGTGGGGAGATCGTCGAAAAGAAGTTCACCGCAACGGGTCCAGTCGCTAACTCCGCAATCGACGCGCAGGTTCAACAGATCATGCAGACCTATCCGGTGGCGCGCCATGCCTCGCTCGCGATCGTTAATGGGGCCCAACTCGTCTATGCGCGCGGCTATACGCATGCCGAGCCGGACTGGCCAATCGCGCAGCCCACCACCTATTTTCGCCTGGCGAGCGTGTCGAAGACGGTCACCGCCCTTGCCGTATTCCAGCTGATCGAGAAAGCCAAGTTAGCGCTGTCTGACACGCTGCAGAGCATCCTCAATCTCGAGACGCCCTCTGGCGGGCCCCCAACCGACTCTCGATTCGACAAAATTACCATCCAGAACCTTTTGGAGCACAAAAGCGGGCTCAATACCGCTGCTTCCAGCGATGGAGTCGCGGTGGTTAAGGCCTTCAAGGCGGCCAAGCATTCGGCAAAACTCCCCGTGACCCAGGAAATGACGGATTCCTATATTGCGAGCCTGCCCTTGGTGAGTGATCCAGGCGCCGTCCAAGCCTACAGCGATTGCGGCTACTACCTCCTCGGTCGCGTGGTCGCACATCTGCGGGGCAAGAATTCGCCGATTGACGCTTACACCACGTATCTGCTCGCTCCACTTAGCATCACCCGGATCCGGAGCGCTGTCGACCTCGTCTCTGCCCAACAACCAGATGAGGCGCGATATCAGGCAGCGGCAATCGATAGTTCGTCGCCATCGGACCTGCAGGTCGGCACTAGCCAACAGACGCCGGACCGGCCGCTCGTTGCTTCCGGATACGGGGACTACGAACTGACCATCGGGCAAGGTGGCGCGGGGTTGTCCGCGGCAACAACCGACCTGGCCCGGCTGATCGCGATCCTGATCGATCAGAAAGACAACCCCGCGCTCAAAGGTGCGACGATTACCAGCATGCTTTCAGACGCGGCGGCTCTCACTGCCGCCGGCAACGCGCGCGCCGGTTACGGCCTCGACGCCGCAATCAATCAAGGCGGAGGCAGTTTCTATGGCCAGAAAGGTGGAGAGATCATCGACGCCGCGGGCGTACTTCAGTTCAACGGCCAATGGGGCTTTGCGCTCTTCTTCGGCAGCCCCGCGCAGCTTCCAGGGGTCGTGCCATCTTGGTATCCCGACTTCGACGCCATGATGAGCATTGCCAAGACCACGACGTGGAGCACGACCGACTTGTTCCCGCACTTCGGAATGCCGTCTCTCTGATCGAGGCCTGCAACGCTAATTCGCTACCGACTCTCTGCCGAACGGTGACTGCTCAAAATCAGGCGTTCCAAATCACAGGCGAATCCATCGGATCCTGCAACGGTGGTATATCACCCGGCGCTTCCTGCCAAAGAGCACGATGGGTAAAGCTGTTAGCTCTGCCTTGAGTCAATGGGAATCACTGGAGGTTTATCTCAAAGAATCCAAAATCGAGATCGACAATAATCTCGTGGAAAATGCCATTCGCTCAAACCGGCCGTCTTTCAGAAGGCTGCTTACTCGGCGAAAACCGCTGAGTTTGGAATCTCGGTGTCGTAAGTAACCGCGATAGTTTCGCCAATCCCCAGCTTGAATACCCCGGCTGTCAAGTCGGTGTCCATTCCATTGATAGTGATCTGGGACACGTTGCCACCCGTCACAACGATGGTCTTAGGGCTGTGTCGCACCGTATAGACAGTACCGCTCTGCGGATTTGGGCTTCCTGCGGTAATGTCATTCGTCAGGTCACCGCCACTGGCAGGCCACGGATCGGGAATAGTACCAACCGGGTTGTATCCAGCATTATTGATAACTACCGAGCCAGTGCCACTGAGTGATACATCGGCGTTCTCTTCGAGGCAATTCTGGGTAATCTGCCAATTGTCAGACGTACCAGCCATACTGATGGCTGCGTTCCGGGCGGTCCCGCTGATGTTGTTCCCGGTGATAAGAATGTTCTCGGCATCCACCAATTGAATGGCTGCTCCGGAGACAACGGAATTCGTGTTCTCGATGATGTTGCCGCTAATGACGATGTCGCTGTTTTGTTTATCATTGGCGATGGCAGATCCGTCGCAATTCTTGATCACGTTCCCTGTAATCGTGTGATTGGAACTTGCCGTTGCCGGGTCGCCGGAAGCGTCTGGCCGTCGAAGTAGATCCCCGTGCCGGCTGTGCCTTCTGTCGCTTGCACGTTTGCGATCATGTTGCCAACGATTGAAGCCCCACTCGAAACCGGACCGAACAGCATGATGCCTTTCCCTCTGGCCTGCAACACTGCGCATCCAATGATGGAACAATTTATGCCCCGCATCTGAAAGCCGTAGACTTCGGGTTTGGGGATTACGCCCCCAACGGGCAAAGTGGCCGGTACGCCCCCAATGGCCATACAGCCGGCGAACGTCACATTTTCAGCCGGTTGGTGCGTATCGAAGTGAGCGGTATCCGCAAGCATCGACGTGCAGTTGGCTACGACGACGTTGCGCTGCACGCCGTTCGCAAATTCACCGCTGCTGCCTCCGGTGGTCACTGCATGTCGCGTATGAGAAAATCGGCAACCGGTGATGCTGATATTTTGTGATGCCGAGCCGGCCACGATCCCGTACCTGACGTTACTAGCCGGAGTTACATCGCTGATGTGGTGAATGAAGCAATCAGAAATGTTCGCGTTGCGCACCGACTCTAAGTGAATGCCGGCATAAAAAGCGTCATGCACTTCGATCCGTTCAATCTGCAAGTTTTCAATAAACCGGAAATGGGTGAAACCGACATTCAACGTAGAGGACAAAGCCGTGGTGGTGATCGAGAAATCCGATAGCGTGATATTCTGCAGCATCGTGATGCTTACCACCTGAGCAGAGTCTGCCAACGTATAGGTATCAAAAATTTGGTCATCGACTGGAATAACGCCGGTCGTTGGATCGAACGGCGGCAGCGGGATTTGCTTAACCTCGCCTGCGTGCTTATCGGTATCTTCGGTATCGACCACCTTATCCGAGTACAACAGGACATATTCTCCACTTGTGAACGACGCAGCATCCACCGGAGAGGTTGTGATCGTGGTATCTCCCAGGAGAGTAGAATTGACCAGGTTCCGTGGCGTCCCAACAACCTTAATGTAAGCTTCCATCGCAGGCGTATTCCCCGTCATCGCACTGTCTAATACGAAACTGGTTATGCCCATTCCTTCGCCCTGAATCTGAACATTGCTCGTCGTAATTTTAATCGTGCTCGTAATCGGATAGACTCCGGCCTTCACGAAGATCTTTCCTCCGGCGGCCGGTAAATTGTCAATCGCGGTCTGCAAGTCAGTATAATCCCCTTTTCCGCTGATATCGACCACAAGGGTAGAGTAAAGGTCAATTGCCATAAATCATGTTCCTCTTGAAGATTTGATCGTCGAGATGTTTAGTTCCTAATTCTTGTCTACTGGTTCAGCGTGAATGTCCCATTTCAGCGCGGGACCTAAGCTAATTTCGGATTTGCTTTCAGGTTTACGTTTACTGCTCTGGCGGGGCTGATGCGAGTTTTTTTCCCGGCGTCTGGCGAGCTAGCTCGGATTAAAGGTCGCCGGGTTCCGAAAGAGACCAAACTTTTTCGCTGATTTCGATTAAGTGTTCACGCAATGCGAAATTAGGTCTCTTTATCTCAATGAGTCAATAACCCGATTGGAGTATTTCTTTATTACGCTTTCGTTAGAGTTAAATGGAATGGCTTCAATACGGAATGACGCGTTGATTTTCAACCTCGGTCTGAGCGTCTCGGCGTATGGTCCTTTACTGCGTCGCGGCATCAGCTGGGCGTGCGCGGGTCGCATCCATCGTCCACAGATAGAACCTCATCTCCAGAAGCCATTTCAGATCGCCGCCAAGGCGCTTCAACAGTTGATTACCTGTTCAACCAACCATTGTTTTGGACAGCAGTGCCTTTTCAACCCTTTAAGACGGGCTAGCCCCAAGCGACCCGGAAAATGCCTTCAGGTTCCCCTGCGGTTTTTCAGCGCGCACTTCTTAAGCTTCTCGACCGGCAGTGATCAATTCCACGGAAGGGAAATAGGTGCGATAGCGGGAGACGTCGCGAGTCAACAGAGCCATTTTCTCGGTCGCCGCGTGCGCGCCGATGTAGAAATCGGGCAATGGTGCATGCTTCTGGCCGCCTCGGCGACGATAGGCCAGAAAGCACTTTGCCGCCAGAAATCCAGCCTCGTATGGCAAGGGCAAACGCTCAAAATCCATGGGAGATAGGACTTCATCAAGTTCTTCCAGCGTGCTGAAGTGTACGGACACCTCGGCGTAAATAATCGGGTT
>CAZMNG010000094.1:1523-9226 GCA_964567505.1 uncultured Chthoniobacterales bacterium | reverse complement strand
CATCCTCACCGGGGTTTGGCCGCTGCTGAACGGGCGCCAAGCCGAGTTTCTGCATCATGAAGTCCCAGGAATTATTATTCCGGATCCGGTTCGCGCGCGCATGAGCGGTTCCGAAGGCCCGGAGGGACGCAGCCGGGGCATTGAAATCGCGAAGGATGTGGTTCGTGCCGCTCTGGATTGCTTTCCTGGGATTTATTTGATCACACCGTTTCTTGCATATGACACCACCGCCGAACTCGCACAGTTCGTCCGCAGCCTATAACCGGGCTAATCGATTCCCATGGTCCCTGGCTATTCAAGGAGCCGGTCTGGCCCTGGCACTTGCCGTGGTGTTCATCGCATCGACAAAATATCCGATTGTCGACTGGATCGGGAATTCGCGGGAATACATTCAGAAACTCGGGGTCTGGAGCGGTATTGTCTATCCGATCGCGTATGCGCTTTGCAATTTGCTTCTGTTGCCCGGCGGCGTGCTGAGCGTGGGCGGGGGCTTCTTCTTCGGGCTATGGTGGGGATTTTTTCTGGTGCTGGCCGGGAACCTTCTTGGAGCCACGGTCGCTTTCCTTATTGCGCGAAAAGTCGGCCGGCAACGAATCGAACGACTTCTCTCAAACAATCGCAGGCTGCGGATTCTAGACGGCGCAATTGCCCGGCATGGCTGGAAGATTGTGGTGCTCTCGCAACTGAACCCGTTGGCACCGTCGAGTCTTCTGAACTACCTGTACGGCCTGAGCCGCGTTCGCCTGGGCCGGTGCCTGGTCTGGGTCGCGCTAGGCCAGACGCCCGGCCTGTTTCTCTACGCATTCATCGGGACTCTCGGTCAATTCGGTGTGGAT
Source organism: uncultured Chthoniobacterales bacterium (assembly GCA_964567505.1). Classification (GTDB taxonomy): domain Bacteria; phylum Verrucomicrobiota; class Verrucomicrobiia; order Chthoniobacterales; family JAFAMB01; genus JAFAMB01. The sequence continues at coordinate 8,390 of CAZMNG010000094.1, read as the reverse complement.
ATGGCCCGCGGGACCCGAAAACCTGACATGCACGATTACGTGCTTTGGGGCACCGGGTTTATCGTCACGATCGTTACGACGTATCTGCTAGGCCGGCTTGCACGCAAAATCATGGGAGAAACCCAAACCGAGATGAGCGACCAACCTTGACTGAACCCAGTTCAAGACTACCTTTGCGGACGTCAGTCTGGCGAAAGCAATGTGTTGTTCAGGTGATGCCCAAAGTGCAGGGTTCGCGGTTTATCTCGACTACGGGATCGATTGTTGTTTCGGGACGCACGCTGACCTCAGCATAACAGAGACTGGGATCATTTTGCGCTCGCGATGGAGATTCCAGCTCGGGACGCAGCTTGCGATGCGGATCTGCGCACGGCCGGTTGGTCCGGAAGACTGCGCCGTTTGCCAGGATCTGACCGGAATTGTCGTGAGCTGTGAGCGAGTCGAATATCAGCAGCCCTGCTTCGAAGCGACGATCCTGTTCCTGGACGTGACTCGCCCGGCGCAGCAGGAACTGGGCCGGGTTGCCGACAGGCTGGAACTAACGAGTCTCCTGAACTAGTCAGCGCAAAAATCGCGCGAGCGCCTGGGTTGGCAAGGTTTTCCGCTCAAGTGTCGGCGTCCGTCGGGGCTAGGCGCGAAAGACTTTCGCCCCGTCAAGCTCCTTCCCAAGCAGCTTGCAGCGGGTGAATGCATTTTGTCCCAGAGGGACAGCATGATAGTAGCCAGGTACGAAGTGCCTGGGTAGCGATACAGAAAGACCGCCGTCCCGGAGGGACGGTGGAAGTCATTTTTAGTCCCGGAAATTTTGTTATTACGTCTTCCTGTCCCCCCTAATGCAAATGTGCAATTCGCCATTTTGGAGAATAGGCTAGGCGCTCTTCGGGGCGGTACGAGCAACCGCTTTGGAAGCGCGGCTTTTTCGGCGGGCTGCGAGATTCTTATGGACCACGCCACGCTTGGCAGCTTTGTCGAGACTTGAAGCCAAAAGACTCAATTCGACCTGAGCTTTTGCGGTATCGCCGGACAAAACCGCAGCGTGCAGTTTCTTCTGCTGCCGCTTCAGGCCGGTCAGAACGCTCTTGTTACTCAAAGTGCGTTGAGCTGTTTGTCTCGCGCGTTTCGACGCAGATTTCGTGTTCGCCATGGTCTCAGGGTTTAGAAAGGGTCAGAAGCTATCACCTCGTTGAGTTGTGTCAACATCGGAAGTCTTCATCGCTCACAAATCAGCTCGCACCGTCGATTGTTTCTCCGCTTGAGCTCTTTCCGCCGGATCGATTCAACAAAGCGTTAAATACCCGCCTCGGCAAACTTTTGCCCGTCTCCTCCTGCTCAAGTCCGTTCACCGCAGTTCGCTTCGCTTCTTCCCATACCGCAGGGAATCCCGGCGAACTCGAGACCATGAGTTTTTCGGCGCGCGCATAGATTTCCAATTCGCGTTGAATGCGTTTGTCCGGGTATTGATTCAGATTCGCGACTTTGATCCGGAGATTTTCATTCTGCTGCTTGAGTTCCTGAAGATCCTGGCGCAGCCGATTTGTCGCCTCGGCCTCCAGTTCGAGCTTATCTGCGAGGTGGCGTTTCAAGCGCTTCACTTCACCTTTAGTGGCAAACAGACGGAGCAGCGCGAACCCGATCCCGACCAGCCCCAGAACAACGCCGGTCCCAAGTCCGAGGACGAAATGGTGTTGGAGGAATTCCATGAGATGCGTACGACCAAAGTAACTCCTCCTGCGATTGGATCAAGGCTCAAGGTGGCGGGGGTTCGAGGTTCAAGACTCAAGGTTCCGGGTTCAAGGTTCAAAGTTTGAGGTTCCGATTTCCTTCGAACCTGGAACCTTGAACCTTCGACAAGTGCCAGGGGGGAGAGTTGAACTCCCGACCAAGGGCTTATGAGTCCCCTGCTCTACCACTGAGCTACCCTGGCCAGACCATTTGCTGGTGAGGTCCTTAAGTTTCACAAGTCGGCGCGCATAGCAAGTCGACTTTTGTCGTGGTGAACGCGGATTCAAGTACGGGGAGCCAGAGATTACACCGATCCACGAAAGGCGCCGCACGGATCACACAGGAATCGGGCACGGCGTGGCCGCCATTACGAGCGCCCGAAAACCGGGGAGCAATTTAAGCCCCCCATCGTCAGGGCCCGGTTTCTTGGTTGCGATTCGCGAGGCAAATCTGTCTCATACACGCGTGCCGGCGACGGCGTTTTGATGATGAAAATTGCGCTCGTGCATTATACTTCCTGGCCCGTGATCGGAGGGGTCGAAAGTGTGATCCGTCAACAGGCTTTCTTAATGTCCCGGCACGGCCACGAGGTTACCATTGTCTGCGGCGACGGAAGTCAGTTTGAAAAACGCATCCAGGTCCTGGTTCTCCCGGAGCTGAACTCAGCCGGACCCGAGGTCCGCGCTGCACAGGAAGAGGTTTACAACGGGCGTCCCGGGCAAGCTTACTTCCGCCTCCTCGAATCGCTACAAAACCGGCTGTTACCGCTGGCCAAAAATTCCGACCGATGCGTCGTGCATAATATATTCACGATGCCGTTCAACCTCGCTGCCACGCAGGCACTGGCAGGGTTGGCCGAGCGAACCGCTAAAATCATCGCATGGACGCACGATCTTGCGGCTTTGAATCCTGACTACAATTTGCCGCGAGATAGGACGTTTGATCTGATCCGTGAACGCCAGCGAGGCATCCGGTACGTCACAATTTCCGAGGCGCGCGCAGGAGAATTTCAGCGACTGACCGGCACGAGCGTGGATGCGATTGTTGCAAACGGGCTCGATTTTGCCTCGGCGGCAACGATCACTACCGAGGTGGCGGATTTGATTGGCGCCGATCTGGCTGACGCGATCATCCTGCTCTATCCGACGAGGATACTCCCAAGGAAGAATATCGCTTTCGCGCTTCAGATCGTCGGCGCGCTTCGCGATTCCGGCCGCAAGGTTCGATTGCTCGTTACGGGGGCGCCGGACACCCACAATCGGTCTGCGGCTGAACATTTTGCGGGGTTGAAACGGATGGCCGGCGAGCTCCGAGTCCGTCCGTTGGTGAGATGGGTCAACGAGATCTTTCCGGTGGACGAACGGCAACTGCACAGTCTGTACATGGTCGCAGATGCGTTGTTGTTCCCATCAAAGCAGGAAGGATTCGGATTACCGCTGCTCGAAGCGGCAGTTCATCGGCTTCCAGTTTTCTGCTCGAACATCGAACCGTTGAAATCTATCGCACTTTCCAGCACAGTACTGTTTGACCTGCGAGATGCCCCCCGAACTGTTGCTGAAAAAATTCGCAGTTATTTTGACCAAGACACGATCTTCAAACGAAAAAAGCAGCTTTTGCGAGAATACTCTGCCGACCGGCTATACCTCGAAAAAATAGACCCACTCCTCCGGGACCTCATATGAATACCACGCTTGCCTCCAACGAAATGCACCGGTTGCTGAACGCCGAACATGACGACCCTTTTAGCCTCCTTGGGATGCACGAAAGCGGTGGTCAATGGGTTGTACGGGCGTTCCGGCCGGACGCGAAAGCATTGACCGTACTTGACCGAAATAATGCGGCACGCCGATTCCCTGGGGATCGCATCGCGCAGGAGGGACTGTTCGAGGTGCCGCTGACCGGCGTATCGTCTGCGTTCGATTATTTGGTTGAGATCATAACCTGGTCCGGAGAAATCGTCCTCTTCAGCGACCCGTACTCTTACGGCCCGATCCTGGGCGAACTCGACATGCACCTCTACAAGGAGGGGAACCACTACGATATCTACAAAAAACTGGGTGCGCATCTCGCCGAGATCAACGGCCATGCGGGTGCAACGTTTGCGGTCTGGGCGCCCAATGCCCAGCGGATCAGCATTGTTGGTGATTTCAACGGCTGGGACGGCCGATGTCACCCGATGCGAAAGCGGATTGAGGCGGGGATCTGGGAGATATTTATTCCAGGAATAACCGAAGGGACGCACTACAAACTGGAGCTGCGCAACTGCTTTGGTCAGGTGGTGCTCAAGAGCGATCCGGTTGCTTTTTATGGTCAGCACGGTATCCAGACAGCTTCCCTGGTTTTCAACCTCGATCGATTCAAATGGAGCGATGACGATTGGGTGCAGACGCGCAAAACAAAGCAATGGCATCGAGAACCGGTCAGCATCTACGAGGTTCACTTCGGTTCCTGGGCCCGCGTCCCGGAAGAAGGCAACCGGTTTCTGAGCTATATCGAGTTGTCGGATCGGCTCATCCCCTATGTTAAAAACCTCGGGTACACGCACATCGAATTGATGCCGGTCGCAGAGCATCCTTTCGACGGGTCATGGGGCTATCAGGTAACAGGTTACTTCGCGCCAACCAGCCGGTTCGGGAACCCGGACGAATTCCGGCATTTCGTGGACCGCTGTCACCAAAATGGGATTGGCGTTATTCTGGACTGGGTGCCGGGGCATTTCCCGAAGGATGCGCATGGACTCGCAACGTTTGATGGAACCCATCTATACGAGCACGCCGATCCGAGACAGGGCGAGCACCGCGATTGGGGAACCCTGATTTTCAATTACGGTCGAAACGAGGTTCGGAACTTCCTTGTCGCGAACGGGCTCTTCTGGCTGGACGAGTATCACGTCGACGGCCTCCGCGTCGACGCGGTCGCCTCGATGCTTTACCTCGATTACTCACGGAAACAGGGTGAGTGGGTGCCGAATGCGCATGGCGGGCGCGAAAATCTGGACGCCATCTATTTCATGAAACGCTTCAACGAAGTTTGCTACGAGCGTTTTCCCGGTATCGTGACAATCGCCGAAGAATCGACCGCATGGCCCGGCGTCTCCCGGCCGACCTACCTGGGCGGACTCGGGTTCGGATTGAAATGGAATATGGGATGGATGCACGACTTTCTGCTCTACATGAGCCGCGAACCGATTCATCGCAGATTTCACCAGGGCGAGGTGACGTTCTCGATGATCTACGCATTCCATGAGCATTTCGTCCTGGTGTTGAGTCACGACGAAGTGGTGCATGGGAAAGGATCGCTGGTAAATAAAATGCCGGGCGATCCCTGGCAGAAATTCGCCAATCTGCGCATGTTCTACGCATGGATGTATGCACACCCAGGAAAAAAATTGTTATTCCAAGGGGGCGAAATCGGCCAGTGGAATGAATGGAACCATGACAGGAGCGTTGATTGGCATCTCCTGGAATATCCGTTGCACGATGGTCTCCGGAAACTGGTTCAGCATCTGAACTATCTTTACAAGAAGGAACCTGCCTTTTGGGAGTATGACGATACCTATCTGGGGTTCGAATGGATCGATTTTCACGATGCGGACAACAGCGTATTGACCTTTGCGCGCAAAGCCGAATCGGACTCGCTGATTCTCTTCGTTGTGAATGCCACACCGGTACCGCGGCATTTCTATCGGGTAGGAGCCCCAGGCGAAGGCTGGTACGAAGAAATATTGAACACCGACGCCAGCGTCTACGGGGGCGGCAACATCGGTAACTACGGCGGCGTGCACGCGGATGCGATTCCGTGGCAAGGCCGATCCCATTCCCTTTGCCTGACATTGCCGCCTTTGGCAACGATTGGATTCAAGAAGCACGCGTATAAGTGATCGGACCTTTGGGCTCTGCGACAATCGAAGCGACTTCACCATCGGCCAGTATCGTTTGAATCCGGTCGCCTGCCTTTAACGCATGGAGGGAGCGCACAACCGCTCCGTCTGGATCGAGCGTGATTGAATAGCCGCGATCGAGCGTTTGCTTCGGACCGAGTAACCGAAGAAAATTTGACGTTTCCGCAACACGGTTCTTGTGGAAATCGAGCTTCGCAGTGATGATCCATTTCAGGCGCGCTTCGACACTAGCGAGTTCACCCCGTTTGGCTTGCAGCCACTGCTCGGGCCGGAAGGCCGAAAGGAACGCTGCGAACTTTTCGAGTTGAGAGCGACGCTGCTGCAGAAGATGCTTCCACACCTCCGAAAGACGCATCTCCAGTTGATCGACGCGCTGCTGACGCTCCACCACCAATCGCTGCGGCTCCCGCAGCCAGGGCGCTTCCGCCAGCCGCCTGAGGTGCAATCGGCGCAATTCCAGCGCCTGGCGAACCAAGCGATCTAACGCCGTGCGGCGTGAGTCTAGATCAGCCTGCAGCGCCAACAGATCCGGAGCCACCAGTTCAGCGGCGGCGCTCGGGGTGGGTGCTCGATGGTCTGCAACAAAATCTGCGATTGTATAGTCAATTTCGTGACCGACCGCCGAAATAACCGGAACCCGTGATCGATAAATACTGCGAGCAACACTTTCTTCGTTGAACTCCCAAAGATCTTCCAGACTTCCGCCGCCGCGACCGACGATGATCACTTCCGCCCTCAGCTGATCTGCGTGCGAACTGACATAGTCGATCATCTCCGAAATCTCCAAGGCAGCGCCGTCTCCCTGAACCCGGACCGGGCAGACCAAAATCGAAAGCCAGGGGCTTCTTCGCTGCAGAATATTCAGCATATCCTGTAACGCTGCGCCGGTCGGAGACGTCACCAATGCGATGCGTCGCGGAAATTTCGGAAGGGGCCTTTTCCGTTTCTGATCGAAGAGTCCTTCGGCTTGCAGTTTTCGTTTCAGCGCTTCGAACTTCGCCTGAAGCAGTCCCTGCCCTTTTGGCTGGATCAGCTGGACGATCAACTGATATTGGCCCCGCGCCTCATACACGGTGACCGAGCCATACGCCTGGATCTGCATTCCGTCGGAAAGTCGGACTTTGGCCTGGGCCCCGTACGATCGCGCAAACATCACACACGCGAGTTGGGACCGATCATCCTTCAGCGTGAAGTAGTGATGCCCCGACGATTGCTTCCGATAATTCGAAATCTCGCCTTCGACC